>NZ_BAABHC010000028.1:0-1257 GCF_039541895.1 Pontibacter saemangeumensis | reverse complement strand
TGAGGTGTGTCGAAAATGACGGACAGTAAACTTGCTTAGCGGTTATAAATATAATGGTTCTTTTCATAGTTCATCGGGCTCTGATAAGCTAAAGCAGAATGTCTCCTTCTGGTGTTGTAGTACATCTCGATGTACTCAAATATTTCGCTCTGCGCATCCTCCCTGTTTTCAAAAGCACCGCCCTCCAGCAGCTCGGCCTTGAAGCGGCTGAAGCAGGACTCCATGAAGGCATTGTCGTAGGCGTTGCCTGCCCGGCTCATGCTCTGGCGCACCCTGCGCCTGTCCAGCAGCCTCCTGAACGATTTCCCGGCATACTGCCCTCCCCGGTCTGAGTGCATGATCACGCCTTGGGCAACGGTTCTGGTGCCCAGCGCCTGCCGCAGCGCCGCCACAACCAGTTCCTCCTGCATATGCCTATCCAACCTCCAGCCCACGATCCTGCGGGAGTAGAGGTCCATCCACACGGCCAGGTAGAGGAACCCTCCGCCTGCCAGCGGGATATAGGTGATGTCCCCGACCCACACCTGGTTAGGTGATGTGGGGAAAGGGCTTTCGAGCAGCAGGTTAGGGCTTATCGGGTAAGGATGGCGGCTGTCGGTGGTCCTGGGCACGAAGCTGCGCGGCTGGATGGCCTTTAACCCGTGCTTTCGCAGCACCAGCCGCACCTTGCACGCCCCTATCTCCACGCCCTTCTCCCTCAGCTCGGCCACCAGGCGGCGCACCCCATAGCGCCTTCTGTGCTCCCAAAACGTCTCCAGGACAAGTCTTTCTGCCTCTTCCTCCCTTTTGTTTACGCCCCTGGACCCAGAGAGCCAGCCGTAGTAGGCACTGCGGCTCACCTGGAGCACCGCGCAGAGCGTGTGCACCGGCCAACTGCCTGCGTTCCCCTGAATGAAACTATACACCTGCTTTAGGTCTGCCGGCTGAAAATGGCCAAGGCTTTTTTTAAGATGTCCCGTTCGGTTTCCAGTTCCCGGATGCGCCTGTGGAGCGCCTGGTAATCTGGTGAGGCAGGGGCTTGCTCTTCTCCTTTGTTTTCTCTGGCTTTGCGGCGGCTCTTCCAGCGGTAAATGATGTTCTCCCCTATACCCAGGGAGCGGGCCACCTCGCTGACCGGGCGGCCGTTGAATACCATCTGCAGCACCTCCTCTTTGAAGGCCGCATCGTACTTGCGACGGCTAACAGTTAATGGTTTTTCTTTCATATTGATTTGCTAAATTAAGCAAATCGACTGTCCGTATTTACTAGAGCATCTCA
>NZ_BAABHC010000027.1:0-24348 GCF_039541895.1 Pontibacter saemangeumensis | reverse complement strand
CAGGATGCAGCTGGACCTGAAGTGAAGACGGACAAAAGGGAAATGATGACACAGTTAGAATTACACTCCCGAACCTTATCATTGAATATGCTACTGTCGCTTACCCATGGCAAGGCCTAAGCCTACTCTTATACCAGCAAAATAGGACCCAAATTCACTATCCTCTGTACTCATCCACTGGAAAAAGGGAGAAACATCGAACAGTACTTTTGTTATCCTAACTTCTGCACCTAAACTTACAACTGCACTAGGTTGAATTACAAAATCAGAAGTAAGGGTTTGCCATTTATTATTCTCAGTCTCATTATCAAAAGTCTTAAAAGAGGTTTTTTGAGCAGAAAACCCGGCCTCTCCTGCCATGTAAATCACTTTATTAAAATAATACTTGGCTCCTAGCACGACTGGGACCACGATAAGTGTACTTGTCATAGTTTGAGAATGATCAATACTATCCTTCCTGCTCCATTGCATATAGCCCGAGCTTAGTCTTAAACCTAGTTCATCTGAAACATTATACTGGAAGCGCAACATTCCTCCGTAACCTTTAGCATAGTCTACTGCCAACTTTTCTTCAAAAGCTCCAGTGAGCATCCGGGAAGCATCTGCTGCTAAACTCAATACAGTTCTAGGCTTATATGTTATGCGCTTCTCAACTTCTTTTTGATTGCTTGGTGCTGGCTCTTGCAAAGAATCCGCAATAATTTTGATCTCTTGTGTATCTAAAGCCACCTTGGTTTTGTCAGAGCTCTTCTCCTCCTTCTGAACCTGAGCACTTAGCTGTTCTCCTACTTCTTTATTGGCTTTTGCAATTGAGTTCTGCTTGCTTCTAGAAACCTTTTGCTTCTTCTTTTTTTCTTCATGAAGCTGTTCCTGCTCTGCAGAATATAGTTCGACATATCCGTTGGCATATTCAATTTTGATAATTTTTTCTCTGCTAAGGCTGTAGATAGGACCATGTAACTGCTTAAAATTTCTATAATAAACAACACTATCAGTAACCTCAAGAACCCTGGCCTTAATCTTAGCCTGGTCTACCTCGAAAATAATGTCTGGCTTTATTTCCTGCGCAAATGCACCCGTACAAAATAGCAGAACAACGAATAGCTGTAAAAAGCACCTCATACTTGTTAGAATTGCATGTTGAATTAATTGCTCCCAGCGTAAAGCTATTTAGAAGAAGCCCCAAAAGTAAGACGTGCAGTCTCATCCTGGTCATACAAGGCAATGTAACTATTATCTTCTGTGGTGTTTTTATTGATAGCTTTCACTAATTTTTTAAAGCGCTTTTCTTTAGCTATAGTAGAAAGTAAAACAGGTGTATCTTCCTTAATCCGCTCTCTACTGATTTTCTTTGTATTGAAAGCTTTTTCAAATTCAGAAATAGCTTCATTTAGCTTATTTTCCAGCGCATACAAACATCCTAAACCATACAATGCTTTAGCGTTGCCAGCGTCTAAGAGCAGTGCTTTATCAAAATCAGCTTTTGCTTCAGTATTTTGTTTCAGTTTTAGATTTATAATGCCACGTTCGGCATATACATTACCACTTATGTTCTCCTCCTGGCTCTTTTTCATGTAGTCATTATAGTACACCATCGCTTCCATTAACTTGTTCAGTTTGGAAAAGCTAATGCCACTAAGGTAATATGCATCAACTAAATTAGAGTCTGCATTTATAGCATAACGATAGTTTGTTATTGCTTCTGTATGTTTATTAGCCATTTGGTAGGATTGAGCCCTGACAAAATAGTCATTTGATTTATTGGAGCCATTTTCTATGTTAGCAGTGAAGTCCTTGATTGCATTTTTATAATCTTTTAGGGCGTAATACACTGCACCTCTGTTATAAAGGGCTTTCCTATTCTTTTTATGATAGTCTAAAGCCTTGTCGAGGTTTTTTGTAGCAACTTTATAGCTCTTCATTTTATACCGGCATCTACCCAGATTATTGTAAAGTTCCGACAACTTTAGTTTTTCATTGAAAGGGATCTGAGAAATATAAGTGTAAGCTGTTGCGGCAGGCTTATTACCAGACATCTTACTTCCTGACTTTTTTACCAGTTTTATCGTGGTTTCATTTATGAAAACAGCATCTCCGTATTTTTCAAGCGCCTGGTTAGATTTCCCGATGCCGATATAGGAATCTATTATGAGTGCAGCCGCCTCAGGACTATACTTTAAAACTTCTTCAAAGCTTTTTTCCTTCACTACCTTTTCATACTCTGTCAATGCCTGCTGGAATTCACTTAGGTGATAATAGGCTTCGCCTTTTTTGTAAAGTGCCACATGCAATTGGCTGTTAATGTTTAAAGCATCCTCATAACTTTTAATTGCAGCACTGAACTTATTTTGTTGATAAAACGACTCCCCTTTCATGAAATAGGCATCGATATTATCTGGTTTTAAAGTAGTAGCTTCCTCAAATTTTGAAATAGCATTTTCATAATCCGCTTTTTGATAGAAGTTTACTCCCTCCTGGTAATGCTTAAAACTTAAACTAGTTATATTATTCCTATTATTTTCATCTAATCCACTACCTATGGCAGATTTGAAATCATCTGCGGCTTTATTTAGTTGCTTAAAGTGTTCATACTCCACCATGCCTCTCGCATAATAAGCGGCTGCAAAAGCAGGCTCTAGTTCAATAGCTCTGTTCAGGCTCGAATATCCAAGGTCCATGTCTTTTTGCTTGAGATGATACATCCCTTTCGTATAGTGTCGATTGGCATTCTTTGGTTCGAGTACTATAGCCTGCTCATAATCTTTTGTGGCTCCATCAAAATCACCCAAATATTCCCTTACAGAAGCCCGATAAACATAATTTTCTGCAACTTTTGGATTATTGGATATTACAACTGAAATGTCGGCATGCGCCTCACGAATATGCTGCAACTTTTCATCATTTTTGTTTGCTGAATGATAAAGAGAAGTATGTAAGAAGGCCCTCTCAAGCAGCGCTTGCTCATAGTTCCCATCTTTTTGTATAGCTTCTTTAAGTTCTTTAAGTGCATCTTCAGGGTTATTTTTTGCTATATAGCATTTACCTAAAAAAAGGTGCAGTTCAGCCTCCGCAAAATTGGATATATTATCAGATTTGAGCCGCTTATTGTATTCCTTTATTAAATCATCATATTTTCCTGCACTATAACTACTTTCGAAAAGATCCCTGTTTCGCACATAGCTGTTGAGCTCTTCTAACAATTTTTCTATTTCAGCCCGTACGGCGGAATCGGTAACCTTAATTTCCCGCGCCTTTTTATAACTTTCAATAGCTGCATCATAATTTCTAAATTGCTTAGCCTTAGTCGCTTCGGTGTAGTAAATAGTGTACCAGTCCATTCCCCGAATCTCTCTCAGCTTTCTCAGCGGGTGATGACTGTTAGGCCTTATCTTCAAAGCTTCTTCAAATGCAGCCTCTGCTGTCTCAAAATCTTCTTCTTTAAGAGCCGTTTCTCCTTTGTTTATATATTCAAAATAGCTTTGCTGTACGTTTTCAAGTGCTGTATTTACCCCAGTTCCTATATCTTCTACTTCCAGTAGTCTAACATCGTATTGTATGTCATTAATGGAATCCTGTTTTTGAAAAAAGCGTACATTAAGAATGTAAGGCATCCATTTCCCATCTGTTTTATCTACGCTTACTTCTGCTACTCTGCGTACTGTTTTATAAGCAGTTTTACTCTTTTTATGTTTATTTTCAAATAAGCAATCGTAGTAGACTTTTACATAAAAATTATTTTTCCTTTTGGGACTAGAGACACTTACATTGTTGAAGCGAATAGAAGGGGATTCGCTTTTGGAATATAAGAGATCCAGGTCCTGAAGATACTTCTCGACCGGTAAATCAGCAGCACTATCTGCTATTGCCTTTTCGGGATTGATATCATCTTCAATTATAGCACTGCTATTCCAAAACAATCTCTTTTTATTTTCGGTAGCAAAACTATTTGCTATAATCAGTTCAGTTTCTTTTAAGCTTATTCCTGAATTAGTTATAGTGTTGAGCAACTGCTCATAATCTTCAACTAAGACATCAACCTGGCTCAGGATCTGATCTCCGTCATTAGTATTTAGCTCTTGAGCCTGTACTTTTGCTATGTTACAAAGCAAAAGAATCATCATAAATAAACCTATCTTCTTCATATCTACCTGCTTTACCTGCTAATATTAAGTACTGATGCCAAATACCGCTGCTTTTCACCCTCATCCATTCTAGTGAGTTTGCTTACCAGCCATCCAGAGTTCTTGATTGGCCTTTTGAATTTTTGAACTGTAAACCCCCAACCGTTTATTTGCAAAAAATGATATATAACAGAATTTACCTGCTCAAAAACTAAATTTTTATTGTTCAATTCCTGAAAGAAAACCAGAAGATCCGCGCTGGTACAATCCCGGGCAATATAGTTTGAGATATTTTTTGTGTCGTATAGAGCTAGATCTAAATTCATGAATTCTGTTGCGTGGCTGATAGGATTTATACTGCTTTTATTATTTTGGGGCGAAGGAATTAGAAAATCATTCTTAGTAGCTGAATTGCTTAAAAAGTTAGATTTGGCGCTCACCAAAACCCATTTTAAACCGTTGTTTTGCTCTTTCTGCACTTTTAGCACAAGTTGCACGTTTTCCCTTTTACCTTTGTAAACTACAGCACACTTTGCTTCTGCGTACCAGGCATCATCATCAAAGTTTAGGAAAACAGGTTGATTCGCATCATTCACATAATCTATGAAAGTCTTAACTTCAGGCAGGTTCCAATCAGGCTTCTGGGCGTCGAAGAGTGTTTTGATAAGTACTGTTCTATCTACTACAGCATTTGGATTAATTTTACCAATATATTCTTTTATAAGAGTGTGGTCTTCCCCATTGAATCTCTCTATAAGTTCGTCCAACTGCTTTACCTGGTATGCAAAACGTTCGCTTTCATTAAGATGAAAGTTCTGTGCCTTGCAAAAATGTACAATTAATAGAAATAAAATAATGCCGACTATTCTCATAAAAGGGTTATTTTGTGGTCTTTTCCACCGCAACATTTGTTAAAAAAACATCCCAAAGTTCTACTTTCTCACCTTCTTTAAGCTTTTCATACATTTTTAAAACAACTTCCACTCTTTTCTCTGTCACATCCCTGTATATAGGTTTTCCATCTACATATCCCTCAAATACCTGCTGTATAGTAATGTTTCCATGGTAATTGCCATCAGCTCCTTTTCTAAGGTCACTCACAAAACTGACATCTGTCCAGGTCACAATAACTTCGTCATAAGGAAGCAATCTTAATAATTTCAGATACTCCCTTACGAAACGCTTTTCAGTCGTTCCGTCATTTACATTAGAAACCCAAACCCTGGAGGTATCTGATAAAAACAGCCCACAGGCAGCATCAATTGATTTGTTTGCCTCATCCCTGGCAGTTTCTTTATCTGCAATCATGGCAATGTAAGTTCCAAACCTGTCTGTTTTTTCCTTTGCTTTGAACTGAAAGCGTTCTAAATCTGCTTTAGAAAGCTCTTTTATATCGGTACCAGTTGTTGCAGTATCTAAGGTATTTGAGGATAATACAGTTTGACCTCCCTGTTCAGCAGAAGACGGGGTAGTTAGTTTATCCACCTTACTCTTCACTGACGCCAGTTTTTCTACAGCCTCTGTTGTACTAACATAAAGCTGATGCTTTCCATTTTTATAAATTATAGCGGCAACATCACCTTTGTCTATTGATGCTACAGGTCCTGTAGCATCGTTTATATTTCTATAATTGAACTTTTCACCCTCTACGGATAAAATATAACCAGATATAACCTCATCATTCTTCATAATCAGGATATCATAAGCCCTGTTTGCAAGATTTTTTAAGAATCCATTTGTTTCGGCTGAATTAATTAAACTTCTATTACCCAGCACCAAGTACTTACCATCATCCCTGAAAGCGAGTAGAAGTTGACTGTTAGCTTTAGTATAGGTAGGCCCGTTAAAATTGTCAACGTTTTTGTAGCTAATCTTTTGTTCATCGACAGCTGTGATTTGACACATTTGTTTTGTCCCATCACTAAAATATAGCACATCCTGTGCTATAACATTAGCTACAGACATACCTATGCAACCTGCAATTAATAGTAATATTTTCAACATAGGATAAATATTAGCAGTAAAGGTTTTTCTACTTGCTGATTTATGTGTGATGCAAATCTAAGGCGGTAAGTACTAAGATTCTGAATTCTTAGCCTTTACAAAACGACTATCTGCTTAAAACAATATTTTATTACTCATAAAGCTATGAAGTCGGTCGGGAAATAAAAATACCTACTTTTAGGTATTTTACATTATTTCATTAAAATAATTAAAAATACCTACTTTTAGGTATAGTTAAAACTCCAGCCACCACGTATATTGCCATATAAAAAATTTAAAAATTCATATACTGTCTATTAGATACTACAGCAGAATAATATGCATTCAGTATTAAAGCAGCTATTATTATGTCAACACTTCAACAGAACGACGTTTTTGCGGGGCACTATCTCTTAAAGGAGTTGATTGGGCGTGGTGGCTTTTCCGAGGTCTGGAAGACTGAAGACTTAATGGCTGACGGAATAGTAGAAGCAATTAAAGTATATGCACCTGAAAGTGGCATGGATGAAATAGGGATCAAGCAATTCAGGAATGAATACATCACTATACGCTCCCTGGATCATCCACATTTAATGCAGGTTTACAGGTTTGATATACAGAACGGCGTTCCTTACCTGGTGATGCCTTTTATGGAAAGGGGCTCTCTGAGCCGACTACTGTACGAGAAAGGTCCTTTCTCAGAAGCTGATATCGCCCTGGTAATGAAACAGGTCGGAGGCGGCCTTGATTATTTGCACACCAGACAACCTGCTGTTTTACATCAGGATATCAAGCCTGATAACATTCTGGTCACCAATGATGGAAGCTACAAACTGGCTGACTTTGGCATCAGCAGCCGTACACGCAACACATTACGCAAAGTAACCGGACATAAGCAGGCACTGGCTCTTGCCTATGCTCCACCGGAAAGATTTGCAGCGCATCCTATTAATAATCAGGCAGGTGATATGTTTTCTTTAGGCGTAACGCTATATGAATTGTGCACAGGTGAAGTGCCATGGATGGGCAATGGAGGTTTAGGCTTATTACAGGGTGCTGAGATACCGGACTTACCGTCCACCTACTCCCGTATTCTCAACAACATAATTAAGGCCTGCTTAAATCTTGATTGGGAAAAGCGCCCAACTGCAAAGCAGTTGGAGCAAGAAGGTGCTTATTTCCTTGAAAACGACTCCTGGAAACCATATGGAAGCTTTGCACCTAACATAACTGCAAAGCCTCTGAAAAATGATGAAAAGCCTTATTTAAAACCAGCGCTGTATACAGTTGCTATTTTTTTAATTATTGCTGCCGCATTACTTTTTCCAAAATTCATAGACTTAAATACTGGACAGGTCAAACAAACCGTGGCTAAACCTGTAGCGGATTCTGTACAGGTTGTACAAACAGTATCAGAACTATCTAAAGGTAAAGAAGCACCTGTTAGTCCAACAACAGTAGCGACTGCAGCAAAAGAACCCGTAGCTGAAACACCAACACCAGAAGTATCTCCAGCAAGCTCTGAAGCAGTTAAAAATAAGGCACCAGTAAAAAGAAAAAGAGAAGTGACCAGAGAGATTCCTACCAGGCAACCATTATCATTCTCTAGACCAGAAACCCTTGGTGACTATCTGATGGCTATAAAATCCCAGGATAAGCCAGCAACAGACAGACATCAGTGGTATGCGGAAGCAAGCGGCATGTTTGCCAGTGGTGCGCTTGTTTACGATGAAGTGGACGGTACAGTCATCAAACAATATAAAGCGCCAGAATTCTTAAACATGCTGCTAAAAGGGCATAACATCAAAAGCATCAGAATTACGAACAGAGAGGATGACGCAACAGGAAAGGTTCAGAAGCTTTATGTGCAAATAGTGCAGAAGTGAATAGTAAAATTGACTAAGGGGACTAGTTAAAACAGCCTTAGTACTTTTTACAGTAACTTATCGATAGTAGAGTTGCTGTTCCTCTGTGACTAACAAGTGGGTTTCATTGCTTATGCTCTGCTCTACCTCAGGGTTGTTTTGTATAGCATAAGCCTTACTTTAATACCAATTAAAATAAATGCTGAATTTCCTTCAAAAGGTCTTGAAAATAGAAACTGGATGCACCGATAAAGAGGCCAGTGAGACTGCAAAAGCAATTTGTAAAAGTCCTGAAACAGTAGCAAAACTTGCTGTTGCATGTGGAGTAAGTACCGCTGCAGTTGGCTTAGGAGGTTACTTAGCAGTAGCTGGAATGGGGGCCGCCCCAGTATCAGCAGGCACTACGCTGGCAGTAACCGGTGCTGGACTAGTAATTGGTGCAAAAGGAGCTAAAGGGGTAAAGAAATTTTGCACTGCTATGGTAAAACATGGTTCAGATATCAACTCAGATGCTATCATAAGGCTCTATAGTAACTATATAGGTAACTGAAAGCAGCTTTGAAGAGATGCAAGAAATGAATTAGAAAAGCTAAATACAAAAGCTATAGGATATGTCACTAAATGCTACTTTTACAAATGAGCTAAGCCGCTCCATCCAAATTGCCCAATCCATTGCACGGGAATACCAGCACGCTAATTTTTCTCCCGCACATCTCCTAAGGGCTTTGCTGCATGAGGAAATAGGTGTAGCCAAATTTCTGAAGTCAGTAGATAAGGACGTGCCTTACCTGCGGGAATGGGCAGAGGTAAGAATAGAGAACTACCCCAAAGCCTCCAGAGGGGTGAGTGACCCTACAGGTGATGATCGGGTAGTAGCCGTAATGGATGAAGCAGACATCATAAGACTAAAGTTAGGACAAGATACTGTAGATCCGCTTTGTGTTTTAGCAGCATTAAGCAAACCCAATGTAGCCTTTACAAAGGAACAACTCAAAACCTTTCCGCTTTCTGCCGACGATATTCTTGACACTTCTGTAGAGAACGCTCTGATACAGGAAGCTGTGGCTGCTGCATCAACAAGTAAAAACGGATCTGGTGCAAAAGGAAGTGAACAAACGGGTGCAAAAGCCTTACACAAGTTCTGTATAGATAAAACTTCCCTTGCCAAAGAAGGAAAGATAGATCCCATCATCGGCCGTGACCGGGAAACCAGAATGATGATCGAGATCCTGGGCAGACGCACGAAACCAAACGTACTTATTGTTGGTGAACCAGGAGTAGGTAAAACTGCCTTAGTAGATGGATTTGCTCTAAGCATTATCAACAATAATGTTCCTGCTCACCTGCAAAACTCTTTCCTGTATGAGCTAGATACTGGTGCGTTGGTAGCTGGAGCATCTTATAAAGGCGAGGTTGAAGATCGTTTGAAGAGCATCATTAAAGAGCTAAAGGCCCTGGATAAAGCCATCTTGTTTATAGATGAAATTCATACGTTCTTGGATAGTACAGGTCCGGTTGGCTCCGGAGCAGCTAACCTGCTGAAACCAGAGTTAGCACGGGGGGAAATAACCGTGATTGGAGCTACTACAAATGATGAATACAGAGAGTTTATTGAGCCGGAGCAGGCGTTCAACAGGCGCTTTGAGGTTCTGAGGGTAGAAGAGCCTGATGTTATAACGGCTACACGTATGCTGCAAACACTCATCCCGTTCTATGAGCAGCACCATAATATCACTGTAGCTGATGGCGCAGCAGAAGAAGCCGTAAACCTGGCCAGGCGCTATGTTAAAGACCGGCGCTTACCCGATGCGGCTATCGACTTGCTGGATCGTACGATGGCCGCTATACGAATGGCCGATGAAACCTCTGCCAAAGAACTGGCAGAGCTACACCAAAATTTAGCTGTACTAAACGGAGACTCTCTTTCTATAGCTGATTTACGTTGGTTTAACAGAGAATTAAATAACCGCATTAGCCCCATCCTACTAGGGCAGCTAGAGGAAACTGATGATAGCATAGACCTGGACATGCCTGAGGCTTTATTTGCTAACTTACAGAAGACGCTGGAGCAACTGCATTTACTTTCAGCTAGCAAGAAGGGCCAGGTAGACAAAGTGGATTTAGCAGCGGTAGTTGCCCATAAAACTGGTATTCCGCTAGGTAAGATACAGAGCAAAGAACGCGAGAAGCTCCTCAATATGGATGAGATTCTGCAGCAGCGTGTCATAGGTCAGGATCAGGCTATCAAAGTAATTGCTGAAGCTATTCTGGAGTCACGTTCAGGGCTTACAAAGCCAGGTCAGCCTATCGGTTCCTTTTTCTTTCTCGGGCCAACGGGTACTGGCAAAACGGAACTTGCAAAATCACTGGCCGACTTCCTGTTTAACGATGAATCGGCCATGATACGGTTTGATATGTCTGAGTTCAAGGAAGAACATTCTGCTGCTTTGTTGTACGGAGCACCTCCAGGCTATGTAGGTTACAAAGAAGGTGGCTTACTGGTAAATAAAATACGAGAAAAGCCTTACGCGGTGCTTCTTTTTGATGAAGTAGAGAAGGCCCACCCCTCTGTTTTTGACGTGTTCCTGCAAATATTAGATGAAGGAAAATTACATGACAGGCTGGGTAAGGAAGGGGATTTCTCGAACGCCGTCATCTTATTTACCTCAAATATCGGTAGCGACTTTATTGTGGAGCGCTTTGAAAAAGGTGCTTTACCTGCTTCAGGAGAGATGATGGAAATCATGAGCAGGCATTTCCGGCCAGAATTCTTAGCTCGTGTGACGGAGATTGTACCCTTTGCTCCCATTACAGAGTCGAATGTGGTAAAGATCTTCAACATTCATTTAAAAAAGCTTCTGGATACACTTACTAAGCAAGGCATCACCTTAAACATTTCGGAAGAGGCAAAACAGCACCTTGCACTTTCGGGCTTCAACCCCAAGTATGGAGCAAGACCTCTAACAGGTGTTATTCGCAATCAATTGCGAAGACCTATTTCTCGGATGATCATTGCAGGAAAAGTTGGTAAGGGGTCTCAGTTAAACCTTGATATCAACGAAGACCAAGAGCTAATATGGGAAACAGAAACGACCGCCGAGGCTGTGCTTCAACCTGAATAATAGCTCCAGAGTCTGATACATGCATGGGCTACGAGCATTGGGAATCCTGCTATGACAGTTTTATAACAAGAGGACGGTATAGTACCCTATAAACCTTAATCAGAAACTAAACTAAAAGCGATACATCATGAATGAAGTAGAAATTGGAGGACAGCTTGTCCCACAGCAATCGTTTGAAGCAATCACACAAATCTCTTCAAACCGCACCCTGCTAGTGCAGCAGCTTAGCACAAAACCTACTAAGATAGAGCCCATTACAGGACTAAAAACAGTAGACGAAGTATTCCAGCATTTCAAGCCAAGTGCAAAAGTTGGGTTTGAAACCGCAGAAGGTAAACCTGTCAATGAAGAACTGAATTTTAATAATTTGGGCGACTTTGGTAAAGAAGGCTTGATTAACCAAAGTGACTTTCTATCAGAAACAAAGGAGCAGCAGGAAACTTATCAGAAGGTGGCCAAGCAACTCAGAACAAATAAGATTTTAAAATCTGCATTACAAAATCCTGAAACCCGCCAGGCTTTTATGCAAAGTATCGAAGCACTCATTCAGGAAATTGACGCAGCAAAATAAAACAGGAGCTTTTTTAAATACTAAATATTATGGAACAGGAAGAAGTATTGAATACGCGTGAAAAAGAAGCAATTGCAGTCGAAACTCCCGCACCAAGTCTGAATCTAACAGAGCTCTGCGATCAACTAATAGATTTCGGCGGCTTTGAACTTATTGAAACAGCCATTGACGGAGCAAAGGTGATGAACCCTGAAAGCAAGGCTCGCAAAAACATCTTTTTATCTGAATCGTCCCGGGCTAACGACAGAGAAAAATTAAAGAAGCAGCTTAGCATGTGGTTAGACTTGGTTAAAGGTTCTGAAAGTGTTTCTGATATGGTGACTGCAGCCCAGGAAAAGGCGGAAACAGCAGAGGAAGTTCTGAAGACAAATCTAAAAAAAGCGGTAGACGAAATACGGCCGCTGGAGCAGGCTTATCGCTCGGTAGCTATGTTCTATAAAAATGCGGAAAGTGACAAGATTAAGAACCTTACCATCTTTAATGCAAACATCGACCGTCTTAAAGACCTAGACAACACCATTGTCATTGATAAGATCAATGAAGAGCTTAAAGCCCGGCATGACCGCCTGGATCTGCGCGAGAACTATGCGCTACTTGTGATACCAGGCTATTTAGGTTCTAACAAAGTGGTAGAGAAGTGGGCAAAAATAGCACACCAAAACAAAGTGATGCTGGTTACAGACTTCGAAAATTTAGATAAGCCCGATGAGGTAATGGAAGAGTTTGATGCTGCTAACCTCACTGGCGGGGACATCTATCGTTCTAACGTACTGATGACCTGCAACTGGCTGGTTGGCCGTGAAAAGCACCAGGACCTTGGGGAGGATGAAGAAATGTTTCTACCTCCATCTACCGCCCTCGCAGGTAAAATCTACAGCACGCTTATAGCGCAGCCTACCGCGGGTAAAATGCACGGTGGCATAAACGAAGTAGATGGCGTAAGCTTTCCACTTAAGAAAAGCGAAATAACTGAACTGGAGAAGCGTGGGCTGGTACCCATGGTAAAAGAGTGGGAAAAGGTAATGGCTTTCTCTGCCAAAACGCTTTACACAGGTAATGACATTGGGCTGCAAACCTACTCCGTGGTGCGTGTATTCGATTATGTCGGCAAAGTTCTCATCGACTTCCTGAACCGCCAGGCTTTTGTGAACTGGACACCAGTGGTAGAAAGAGATTTAAGAAAAGAAATATCCAAGTACCTGGAAAGTATCAGGGGCAGCGATAAGATCATACAAGACTACAACCTGATGCGACTGGAGCAGGACCCAGACACAAAGCAGATATTTATTGACCTGCACATTACCCCTTTCTTCCCTGCCAAGAACTTCATGCTGAAACTCGGTGGAACTAAAGGAGACACAGCAGAGGCCTGGGCATCGGAATATGCTGAACAATAGACATACAACTTTTATCATAAATCTTATCTCTTATTAAATTAAAAATTTATCAACTTAAAATTTTAAAGCAATGGCAGTTAATGCAAGACTAAACTTAGACAGTTTAAAGGATGTGAGAGTAATCGATTTCTCTTACAATTTCAACCGTGATATCGATGCTTCCGGAAGACCTTCAGGTGCTGTGCGGGGAGGCACAGTGAACATCACAATCGAATCCACAAAAAGTGCCTTCCTGCCCGCATGGATGACTGTAGGATCAGGTAAAACCAAAAGCGGCGAAATCACCATTAGCGACGATGAGGATGATGCAAAATCTCTAAAGAAGATAAAGTTCGATGATGCGTTCATCGTCAACTATGGCGAGAACTTTAGCTGGCAGGGAGGGGAAAACATGATGGAAACATTTACTGTATCAGCTCATAAGTTGAAAGTAGATGGTGAAAATGGTCCAGCTGAGTTTCAGAATGAATGGCCTAGTAAAAAGTAGATATGTATGGACAAGGCTACAAAGAATTGTAGCCTTGTTCCTATAGGTTACACTCAAGGTTTAAAAGTAATGAAAGAGGTAGAAAACTTAAACTTCTCGTGCTCCACAAACTGCAAGGAGCTTAACACGATTGTCAACAACTTTAAAACTTCTTACTACAGGAGCAAGGCTGAAAACTTTGCTAGAAAGCAAGCTTTAACACAAATGCTTAAATGGGGAGCTATAACAGCAGCAGCATCAACAGGAGCTTCTGAAGTTATAAAACAAGTAATTGGAAGATCTGCTGGTGTAGTAGTTGGCATATTATATCCTTCTGATATTGGTACAAATTCGTTAGCGTATGGTAAGTCTTTGGACAGAATCAATAAATTAATCTCTGTAGAAGGAAGCTTAGATGCTGGCAAGATAAAGTATGAGTTAGATAATCTAAGAATTGCTGCAGAAGGTATTAAAATTGAACAAGAATGGGGTAACAAAAAAGAATGTTACTCTCAGCTCCTAAAATTCACTAATGACATAACTAGAGCTATAAGTAGTTCAGTCGTAAATACTGTACCAAGGCATCAAACATTAATGTAAGCCTATAACTTTAATAAACTTCCCTTGGCACAGCATGTAGATGTACAAATAAACATTGAAGGAGAGCAGCTACTGCCTTTCTCCAGCATTTCTATTTCGCAAGATATTCACCAGCATCATGCGTTTGAAGTCGTGCTGCCTGTAGATGCGTTAGAAAACAGCAGCAGGGGCTTTTTGCAGCAGTCAAAAGAGTATATAGGCAAAACTATTATCATACGTTTTGGGTCTAAACTCTTTGAGAAAAAGTATCCTGACAACCAGTTCATAGGACTGGTCACAAACATAGGTGTGAGTAGATCAGGAAATGGCGAACGCCAGGTGATTGTTCGGGGGAGCAGCCCTACCGTACTGATGGATGGGAATGGCCAATGTTGTTCCTTCTCGCAAAAGACTCTGCAGGAGATTGCAAACGCAGCCCTTGAGAAAGTACCTCGTTCCCTGGAAACGGAGGTAAGTCCGATGAATGGAACTGCCATACCTTATGCAGTTCAGTTTAACGAAAGTAACTGGGCTTTTCTGCAACGGATGGCTGCCAGTTATGGGGAGTGGTGCTTTTATGATGGCACAAAGCTGGTTTTTGGTAAACTACCAAAAGGAGATGTAATTGACTTGCCTTTTGGTGAAGATCTTTTCAGCTTTGAATTTGACCTGCACCTGCTGCCCATTAATAGTAAGGCCATTGCGTACAATTACCTGGAGAACGAGGTATATGAAAGCGCTGCCTCCTCTGCTTCCGTAGAAGACCTGGATGAATTCGGGAAATTTGCCTTAGATCAATCAGCTAAAATATTTTCACAGGAACCTGCCTATGCCACCCGAAATGTAGTAGTACAGCAGCAGGAACTGGATGAGGTACTTACGGTACAAAAATCCGCTTCAGCCCGCAGTATGGTCATAGCAACCGGCGACAGTGATAACCCACACCTGAACGTAGGTACTGTCGTCAACATAACCGGGGAAGCTGTTAACGAACAGGATTATGGCAGGTTCATTGTTACATCGGTTGTGCATCACATTAGTGGCTCCTACTCCTACAGCAATGATTTCACAGCCATTCCTGTAGAAAACCAGTCTCCTCCGCCAGCGCCTGTACGAAGACCTCAGGGCGAAATCCAACCAGCGGTGATTATTGACAATGTAGATCCGGAAGGGCTTGGTAGGGTGAAGGCACAATTCTACTGGCAAAAGGCGCCCGAATCTACTCCCTGGATACGCGTTGCCAACACGATGTCTGGTAATGGAAAAAGCGCCGTTCATGGCTTTTATTTCACGCCTGAAATTGACGATGAGGTCATGATTGGGTTTGAAGACAATAACCCGGACAAGCCTTTTGTCATGGGGAGTGTGTACCACAAAAAAGTAGCGCCTTCAGAATGGAAGGATAGTAACAATAACTTTAAAGTGATACGCACCCGCAATGGCAACGAGATCTATTTATCAGATAAAGACGGCAAAGAAGAAATAAGAATCATCAATAAAGATACTGGTGATCCTACCAACATGATAGCCCTTTCGATGGAAGGCAGTGGCAAAATTACCATTCAGACAAAAGGGGACCTGGTAATGAAAGCAAAGTCAATCGAAATGACTGCTAACGAAGGGATCAAAATAACATCAGGCAAAGCAACTGATATGAAAGCGCAGGAGCTAAGCGTAAAAGCAAATCAGGGCATCAAGTTAACCTCAGGCCAGGCCACAGAAATCAAGGCTATGGACATGAAAGTAAACGCAGATAATGCTATTAACTTAAAAGGGCAGCAGATGAGCTTGGAGAGTACAACTACAAAATTGAAAGCCTCTGCACAACTCAACATAGAAGGAGCACAGGCATCTGTTAAGTCTCAAATGCTGCAGATTGATGGTGGGGCGCAAGCCTCGGTGAAGGCTGGCATAATCAGGTTGAATTAAGATTAATAAATTGTGATAAAGTATATCATTCAATTCTTTCAATTAATTCTGAATCGCAATAAGAGCATGGTTGATATATCAAAATACAATTTTGAAGATGGTTTTACCAGGTCTGTAGTCCCGTTGGATAAAAAGAAAGCTAAGCCTGAAAAGGCCGATCAGCTAACGCAGGAATTGGAGGATTCATTTCTGGCCCCTCCAGACATGGTGACTTTACTTCCAGGTTTAAAATTATGGCGCTTTTGCTCTCAAAAGAACAAACCAAAGTTTTCGAACTGTTGGATTGATCCTAAAACTATGAGCCAAATCATGACCAGTTTCAGAATAGGCCAAGTGTACATAGCAGAACATAAAAAGGAGGAGATAAGGAATAGACTAGCAATATTGGAAGCATGGCCTACAATGCTAGGCTATAGAGTACAAATTGAGCTTAAAAAGGAAGTTATAGCCTATATAGGTACCATAAAAGCGCAGGAGGTATTTAAAGTAGTAAAAGACAAGATTTACTTTGGAAAAGCATCTACAGACCTGGCGCTAAAACAGCCAACGGTGGAACAATTAGCAGAAAGAAGGAAGGGCGGACTAATACAGATTGTAATTCCGAGGCTAAAGGATAGCCAGCTCGACCAAACTGAAAACGAATTTGGGAAAGTTACACATTTCTGCCCCATATAAACTTAAATGAATCGGCTATTTATTCTTGAATTAACATGCTGAACAGCTACTTAACCATACCTCTTAATTGTGAGAAATTAACACAAAAACTAAGGCAACCCAAGTGTACACTTGCCGATTCACTTCGCCAGCATATACACCTTATCATCAGAACCCACTTTAACGAGAGTAGATTCGATAACGAATACGGTTGCATGATTTGGGAAAAAGACTTTGAGACTATACGAAGTGTGGATAAATGGAAAACAGAACTTTTAGATTCCTTTCAAAAATCTCTTAAAAAATACGAAGTCAGGTTATCTAATATCCAGGTAGTAGTAAACCTAGATGATTTGAAAATAGTTGATCCGAAGACCAGAAAAGTAGTTGAGCTTAGAAGAAGAATAAATATTCATATAGAAGGTATTATCCGCCAGACAAACGAGTCGTTCCAACACCAAGAGTTTATCTTTTTTAGTCCCCTTTCACTCACATAAGCGCAGCCTTTATGAAGTTACAAGCATTACCGAATGCCCTAAACCAGGACAGCTTTACAAAAGAACAGGTAAAGCGCAGACTTCGTGCACAGGCTGTTGCTTTGTGGAACTTGCAGGAAGCTGATGCAGATAACCTGGATCCGGTAATCGATTTGTTAATGGGAGCATGTGCCGTGGAGTTTGAACGCACAGCGCATCAGGTTTATGCTTCCCAAGCCCGTATACTGGAACGTTTAGCTGAATTAATGGTTCCGGAGGTAACTACCAGTGCGCGTCCGGCTCATGCTATTATGCACGCCTGCTCTGAGTTACCCAGCACTATTGTAAAAAAAGAAAATACTTTTTCAGCAGAAAAGGAAGTCTTGCAAGGAAACAAAACAGTAGTGTTGCCTATTTCCCTTTCTCCCGCTACAGATTTCACGCTTTTTGATGCTACTATCATATGCCAGGCTACTAAAAACAAGATTGCGTTTTATGATACTCCGCTGGTTAAAGGAGATAGCCTTTACGCTGCACATGAGGAAACAGCTTATAATACTTCTCTGTGGTTAGGTATAAGAATAAATAATAAAATACAGAGCTTGCAAGGCTTTTCTTTCTTCTTTGACTGGAAAAACAATCCTGATAAAGCAAAGTTTGTCCCGCTGCTCTCTTTAACAGATTGGGTAACAGAAGGGAATGATGTATTGAAAACCCATGGAGGCTATCCTAAAAACGGTAACGATGCCCGCAGGCAAATGATAGAAAACGATATGATAAAACCTTTCGAAAACCATGCGTTACAGGTTTATCAGAATCAGTTTGTTTCTATACAGAGCCAAAGCTTTCCTCTTGTCTATAGCACTTATCCATCTGCTTTTAGAAATATTTTCACGGATGAGGTTCTAAAAAGCTTTAAAGATGATTTGCTATGGGTGGAGGTGCGCTTTCCGGAAGGAATCTCTTTGCAGGCTATTGATGATGTGTACTGCTCTTTAAACTGTTTTCCTGTAATGAACAGAAAACATCATGCTGGTAATCGCCCTTACTCCCTCTCCCCCAACCTGAATATCATTCCCTTACTTATAGACGAACACTTCATGTCGGTTAGTCGTGTTTATACAGCGTCTCGTGAATATCAAGCTGTGTCAGTAGACAAACGCCGGGAAATGGAGGATGGCATTTATTCTGTGAAGCAAAGCGGTGTTAGCCGCTTTGACCAGCGTGATGCCGAAGCATTGCTACATTATTTGTATGAACTCATGCGTGATGAAAGCGGTACGTTCAAAGCATTCGGAAACTACGCGCTTAACTCTGAAATAAAAGGCCTAGAACAGAGCCTGACAAGGCTTAAGATGCATTTCATAAATAAACCACTACACCAGTCAACCAAGTGTCATTTGTTCCTGAACACAAAATTATCTGAAGATGTATGGGTTGAGTTCTGGACCTCACAGGGTGAAGCAGCCAATCTTTTGGCTGCTGGTACAAAAACAAAGCCTCTTTCTCCTGCCAATGTAAAGCGAACAACACTTATGCTGATGACGCCTACATCTGGCGGTCGTGAACCTTTGAACGAATCCGAGAAAGTGCATGCCTTCAGGTTTGCGCTACTCACACGCAGCCGTATTGCCACAGAAGAAGACTTGAAAGCAGCATGCTTTTCTGAGCTAGGAGACAAACTAAAAAATGTGGAAATCAAGAAGGGCTTTAAGAAGGAGCTTTCTTCCAGAAGTGGTTTTGTGAAAACACTAGATATATTGTTAACTCCTGCTGTGGGTTTTGAAAGCATGGACTGGAATGCCACCTGTAACGAACTAAGGTCCTATATTGAGAGAAACAAACTTTTCTTAACCCAGATACAGGTACTCACCACTAACAGTCATGAGTATGTTACCAGATGAAGACGACGTACGGGCGGAGGTGTTGGCGGCTTCCTGGATTGAGAATGAAAGTGTAGCGCTTGATGATATAATTGTAAAACCGGAAGGTGCATTCCGCAGATCCTTTAGCCAGGATGTACTGGAAGTTGAGGAGATTGATACTTCTCCTGGTAGGAAAGTTATTTTAAAGATTTCCCGTGAAGGCCTGTATGACATGTTACCGGAGGGTATTTTTCACCAAGCCGTACAGAAGAACACAATAAGTACAGAAGAAGCCACAGAGGAAAGTGCGCGTTACAGAAAAGAAGAAAAGGCTGCACGAAATTTCTTTCTGCCGATTGAGCAGGAGTTTTACCGCCAGCGCATCTGGCTGGACAGTACAGAACTGAAGTACTGGCAGACGAATACGCAACCTGAAAACATAAAAATGCTCCTGCGCTTCTGGAAGATTAATCCAAAGCATTTTAACCAAAGGCAAAGTTTAAAGATGCTTTCCATATTGCCACACCTGCACAGTATTGTTGGTGATTTACAACTGACAGCGCACAGCCTGGAAGTAATACTGGATGAAAAGGTACAGATAGGAACAATAGAGGGTAAAACGCAAGTTGTAGAGGAAGATCAACTCTCCTGCCTGGGTAGTGTAGTATTAGGTGCGGACGCTGTACTCGGTGCCAGTTGGTATGACGATGAGCCTTCAGTGCAGGTTTTTATTGGTCCGGTAAGAGGAGAGGAGTTGTCTTCTTTCTTACCCGGGGGGAAACAGACAAAGTTACTAAGCACCCTTTATGGTTTCTTTTTTCCCGCAGAAGTAGATGTGGAAACAACAGTCCATGCGGTCGCAGAAGAGGCTGAATTCTGGTTAACGGAACTGGAGATACCTTCCCGTTTAGGTTATAGTACAGTTATATAAAGTAGCTAAAATAAAAACAGATGCTTCCACAGTTAAAACACTTTCCTGTTAATTGGATAGACGGGATGAAAATCTCAAAGGCTCACTTTATACAGCAAGAGAGTGCTCTGAGTGATCAGATTCGGGACGTAGTAGGAATGCAATTGAACACCTACAGTTATGGATTACTCCCTCAAAGCAGTTCTACGAAACAGCCATTAGACATACAACTAAGTTCAGATCACTCGGGCTACGTTAAAGTAAAAATAGCAGAATGCAGGGCTATCACACCAGGAGGAGTCAGGATAGAAATTACCCACCACACCCGACCGGTGGAGGCGAGTATACAGCTTAAGGATATGCAGGCGCAGGCGTATGAGTTAATTCTTGTGGCTGACCCTTTTACACGTGTACCTGTTGGGCAACCCAATCCTGAAGAAACTCCTCTCAGGCAACCCCATACAATCTCAAATTATAGATTAGAAATACTCCCGTACCCGCAGACTTACCATCCGGAGTTCAGCGCGTACCAATTAAGTATAGGCAGGTTAAAGGTGGATGGAGATGTAGTGCGGTTGTCTGAACACTACATACCTCCCTGCATGCAGGTTTCCAGTTACCCCAGGATGCTGGCTATTTACAATAAATTACTGCAGCAGTTAAGTAATGCAGAAACTGCTGCTACTGATGTTATTCAGAAGATGTTGTCGAAGCCAAATCCTACCAATATTGACAAAGCCATGCTGTCTATAGCCCAGCAGACAATGACATTTCTGGCGAATGGCATCGATACGTTCAGGTTAATCTATAACCAGCAGCCTCCTATCCTGATGGTAGAGTACTTTGTCCGCTGGGCAAGAATGATAAGTCTTACACTGAACACCTTGCTGCGGAAAGACAGGGAAGATTTACTTAACTATTTACATGCGTGGTTTGAGCTGGCTCCTAGAGAATTTGAAAACTTAGTAAGGAGCCTGCTTACGCTTGAATACTCTCATAATGAGTCTCAGGAGGCATTGGCCAAGGTAGAAAATTTTGCTGATAAAATGGTGCAGCTCTTCCAAAAGCTAGGAGAAATGCAGCACTCCAATGGTTTTGTTGAGAAAGCCAAGGTGTTTGGATGGTTGGTAGTACATACCCTCAACAGGCCAAAACAAGCTTTTGCCGTTAGTGAAAAGAACCTCGTGATTGGGCGTGAAGAAAGCGGTCAGTTAGCTTGTGACATACCGCTACCTGGTGACTTACAAATCAGCAGAAAGCATGCCCGCCTCAATGTACACGATTCCGCTAACAGCATTGAATTTAGCATTACAGATCTGAACAGTGCCAATGGCCTTTACATACATGACACTCAGACAAGGCTAAGACCAAATCAAACATTTAGCCTTGTTGATGGAGATACTTTCCAGATTGGCAAAACGAATCTTGTATTGTGCAGGTATGGCGAGACGCTAAGTGAGGCAGATGCCCTGCAGCGGGTAGATAACATGAAAATGTACCCTGTGGTGGAGCCAGTAGCGCAGTTGATATAAGCTTAAACACTTGTGTTTGCTCAACTATGCTCTGAAACAACTTCCATACCGCCTTTTGATAAAATATAAAAAGTGTAAAGAGGCTTAAGGCAAATATATTAAACCATTAATATGGTGCTAATTGAAAAAAGATAGAGAATAAGGGCTAAGGAGTACAAGGCAGATAAATAGCGTAACTATCTAAGGGTTAGCATATGTAGGGTGAACATCATTAATCAAATACGAAGAGGTATGAACTACTATCTACAAGCTTTAAAAAATTACGCCTCATTCAGCGGGAGGGCACGAAGAAGTGAATATTGGTATTTTATGCTATTCAATATCCTATTCTCAATAGTGGCAATTATCCTAGATGTTGTTATTGCTACAGCTATCGAGGAAGTAATATTCTTGCCAATATGCACCAGTATTTACTTTTTAGCCATGATAATTCCGGCCTTGGCTGTTACAGTAAGGCGGCTGCACGACACTGGAAAAAGTGGTTGGTTCTATATGATTAGTTTTATACCCCTTGTTGGAGCGATCTGGTTATTGGTGGTAACAGTAACAGATGGTGATAGAGGAGAAAATATCTATGGACCAAATCCTAAAGAGATTGCAAGAGCTAAACCTCTCGGATTTACACCAGAACAAGGCAAACCTGTTTACTCACCAGTAATGAATAGTTCAGAAGGAAAGAACTGGGGTTTCAGAACTACTGAGAGAATAAAATCACCAGATAGCCAGAAGGATCTGTACGGTTGGTTGGTGCAGCTCTTTGAAAACAATAAATCGGTAGCATTCCCTATAACAGAGGAACTAACTCTTATTGGGCGGGATCCCGGAACCATGGGAGGACTGAACGGCATCTTTAAAATTGTGAACGATGGAACAGTAAGCCGGAAACATGCTGCCATAAGAATAGAGTCTAAAGCAAACACAATCAATTTTTTATTGGAAGACTTAGGAAGCGCCAATGGCACTTATGTGATGAATACCAGAACTAAAGTACAACCCTTACAGCCATTTTATCTGACAGATGGTGATAAGATCAAAACTGGCGATACGCTGCTGACCTTTAGAACCGCACTTGCAGCCCCTACTGAACAAGCAGCTATCAATGTCGCTCAGAGAATTCCTATTTAATAGTTAGCTAGACCAAGACTATAGATTCCAGTTTGTTGACTTTAAATACATATTAAAATGGACCGTTCAGTAACACCTGATCTTGTTTGAAAAGGTAAAACAGTCAGGCTAAAATCAACCCTGCCGGTTAACCGTGAATTCGGAAATGTACGGCCTATCAAGGAAGGAGCCCGAGGAGAGGTAGAAAGCAGTGGCTTTGAATCAGGAATGCTTCGGGTCAAGTTCTACGAACACACTGGTGCACCTCCAACACAAAGTGTAAAGTTTAATGAGCTAAGTGCACGCCAGTACTTATGGACGGATGATGCTATTCCAAAGCCTTCTTCCTACAGATAATTACTCTTCCCTGAATATATATAAAATATAACTCATGAGCAAACCAGCAGCAAGAATTGGCGATATGCACATGTGCCCCATGGTAACACCGGGTTTGCCTCCAGTACCGCATGTAGGTGGACCTATTACAGGTTCTGGTATGTCTACTGTATTGATTGGAGGAGTACCTGCCTCCGTAATGGGTGATATGTGTACCTGTGTCGGTCCTCCTGATAGTATAGCATTAGGTTCAACTACAGTATTGATTGGAGGAAAACCAGCTGCAAGAATGGGAGATCAAACTGTACACGGTGGGATAATTACTTTAGGTTGTCCTACAGTCTTGATTGGTGGGTAATTCAAATATTCGTCTCCATTTACTTAAACTCAGCGTCACATCCTCATTGATAACGAGTGGGAATGAAGTAACTATCTGTAGTCTTTTATTCGCGGCAGTACATAATTACATTTTACTTTTAATTAAAAGCGCTATGAATTTAATGTATCAGTATAATGCTATGGCCAGAAAGCAGCTTGGTATTACAGAAGGAATCAACCTATTAAAACAAGTACAGGTTGATCTTAACCGGACGATGATGACGGCCAACGCCTGGGGGTTAACAGCCATTATAGCTAATGCATCCCTGGTGCCTCTAAATGCCATCATCAAAGCGTTCGAAATAAAAAAAGCGAACTCTCTTTACTAGGCGCTGGTTCGGCATCTTTATGACAACTACAGCAAAAGCGGCACCAGAATTGATGGCCCCGCAAAGACAGCCGTGTCTATACTGAAGAAAGTTATTGTCGAAGAACTAAAGCACAAAGGCATGACTGATTTTGTACTTGGGGTAAACATTATCGTCGGCCTGGCAGAGGATTCTCTCGCTTTCTGGAAAGTAGTTCAGGCGGTGGATTCCGGTAACTAGGAAATGAAAGCAATTGCAAGACAGCTAAATAACAAAATCACTACGTTAAACAGAGAACTCATCCAGATAGGAATTACAAGAGCGCAACTGCATGATCGCCTGGAAGTAATTTCCCGCACCGCTTAAGAAAGAAATGCTTTATTTTAATCAAATCTTGAGGCAGCTGTTATCTTAATATTTTAGTATCATCTTCAGGTTTCAAGAGAGGGACATATAAGGTGTAATAGTCAAAATATAGTCTGACAGCTGTGGATTAGCTGACAGGCATCTGCACTAAAGCTGTGTTCCATGAACCCGCGCCATTGGGCTCATTTTTTTCGGCACCACCCCTTCGTTTTCGGGTGCAAGGGCTGGTGCCGAATAAAAATGTTTGACAGGATCTTGCCTCAAGCTGTCGAGCATTTTCTCCTTGGCCAGTGGAATGGTTTCGTGAGATGCTCTAATAATCAAGGACAGTCGATTTGCTTACCTTAGCAAATCAAGATGAAAGAGAAACCAGTAACCGTTAGTCG
>NZ_BAABHC010000026.1:0-8405 GCF_039541895.1 Pontibacter saemangeumensis | reverse complement strand
TGAGCCCGATGAACTATGAAAAGAACTGTTAACTTTATAACCATTAAGCAAGTTTACTGTCCTTCTTTTTCGACACACCTCACCTGTCTACTAATTATATCAATCCATTTACAAAGAAAGAAAGCATTCTGCGCAAATAATTAACTCTTTTTTATATTTTTATTAACTATTTTAATATTAATAAAACTCCCTTTGCATTATTACCCCAAAAAAGTATAAACAATTATTTGTTTTAATTTCTTTATTCACAATAAAAGATGCTTATGCTGTATACATATCACCATGAGATAGGATTAGAGACACAGGTACCCCTAATTGTAAAGCCTAAGCCACTCTTAACAAAGAGAGAAACTGAAATATTAAAACTGATAGCGGAAGAATACTCCAGTTTAGAAATAGCAGATAGCCTATCTATTAGTATTAAAACTGTGGATACCCATCGCAAAAGTTTAATAAAAAAAATAGGTGCCCGTAATGTAGTTGGGTTAGTCAAATATGCACTACAGCTACAGATAGCTACATTATAAGCAAATTTGACTACCACTGAACAAAATATTGTATAAATTTTTTCCTGTACAAAAATATGCTCCAGAATGACCTCCTCCTTTATACTCCACTGAAAGAACGGGTACAGCAAACTAGTATTATAATTAAAGAACTAAAAAGTGAAATAGGAAAGAACATCATTGGCCAGGAGTATATGGTCGAGCGTCTGCTGATAGCTTTGCTTGGTGGTGGTCATATTTTATTAGAAGGAGTGCCAGGGTTGGCTAAGACTCTAGCGGCAAAAACACTTGCAACAGCTATCGACGCTTCCTTTAGTAGAATACAATTTACTCCAGACTTGCTCCCATCTGATATAACTGGTACAAGTATATTCAATATGGACACAAATGAATTTCTACCAAAGAAAGGACCTGTTTTCGCGAACTTTGTATTAGCGGATGAAATCAATCGAGCCCCGGAAAAAGTTCAAAGTGCCTTGTTAGAAGCAATGCAGGAAAAGCAGGTAACGATAGGAGAACATACGTACAAACTCAAGCCTCCTTTTATTGTGCTCGCTACACAAAATCCTGTGGAACAACACGGCACCTATACTTTACCCGAAGCGCAATTAGACAGATTTATGCTTAAAGTAGTTGTGGATTACCCTCAATTGGATGAGGAACGATTAATTATGCGGCACAACCATAAGGTTGGTCTAAACATTACGAAACCTGTATTGACTGTAGAGCAAATACTTGAGATGAGCAAATTAGTAAATGATATATATATGGATGAGAAAATCGAAAACTACATCCTAAACATTATCTTTTCCACCAGATATCCGGCTCGGTTTGGGCTTCCTCAACTGCAAAACTATATTAAGAATGGAGCATCTCCAAGAGGTAGTATAAATCTTGCCACTGCTGCCCGGGCTTGTGCTTTTCTAAACGAGAGAGACTATGTGACACCTGAAGATGTGAAGGAGGTACATGCAGATATACTTCGGCATAGAATAGGCCTTACATACGCTGCTGATGCAGAAAACCTGACACAAGACGATATCCTTAAAGAGATAATAAATCATGTACCTGTTCCATAAAAAGAAATGTGACAAATCTTCTTTTGGACCCTTGCTATAAGATAAAATATAATGATAGCACCTTTCCAAAGTTACTGTAAGAAAGCACATGCCTTCAATGCACTTGTGTTAAAGGCTAAAAAGAATTCTGAACGACTAACCAGTGGGAGTCAACAAAGCTTTTTTAAGGGTAGAGGTATAACTTTTCAAGAAGTTAGGAAGTACCAGGCAGGCGATGATGTAAGATCCATACACTGGAGTATAACAGCCAGGCTACGTGAGCCGCATATTAAACTTTACAAGGAGGATAGAGACCTTAGCCTTTGGTTTCTGATAGATGTTAGCGGCTCTGGCATTTTCGGGACACATAAGCAGACAAAGTTCGAGGCTATCACTGAACTCTGTGCAGTGATAGCCTTAACTGCTCAGAAAAGCAACTGTAGCATCGGCGCAGTTTTTTATAGCGATAGATTAGAAAAAGTAGTCTTGCCTCAAAAAGGAAACTTACACTGTCTTAAAATTTTTCATTCTCTGACAAATCAGAATATAACAGGTAGCAAAACAAGTATTGCTAGTGCCTTAGACTACTTAATGAAAATAGCTAGCAAAGGGAGCTTAATCGTAGTGCTGTCTGATTTTATGAGCAATGCTTACGATCGTTCGCTAAAGGTAATAAGCCAAAAGCACGACCTTTTAGGTATTAGGATTTATGACAAATCAGAGGTTAATTTCCCCTCTGCCTCTTTCATGCATATAATAGATTCTGAAACAGGGGAAACAGCTACAGTGAATACCTCTTCTAAGCAATTTCAGTTGAGCTATACAACCTGGTACCATGAAAAAGTAGCCTATTTTGAGAAAGCCTTCACACAGGCTGGCGCAGGCATCTTAAATGTTGCCACCGACGAAGAATACAGTGATAAGCTGGTGAGTTACTTTCAAAAGAGATGATGCTTTGTACAGAGTTAACAATAGCTGTCCTGTTAAGCCTGTGGCTTGGAAGCATGAATACTATTAGGAGTAATCCCTTAATAAGTACAACAGTGAGCGAGACAACTCCCTTAATTGGTGAGCGTGTAGTTTTAACAGTAGAGGTGTCATGCCTAAGTGGTGCAAAAGTAGAATGGCCTAATATGAAGGAGTGTTTTGGAAGTTATGAAGTACTATACAAAGACGTTTCGACTACTTCGCTTAATGAAGGACTGGAGAAACAACGATTAGAAGTAACTCTAACAAATTTCACACCAGGCACTCATACAATTCATGCTCTACCCGTGAAGGTCTCCACACCTAATAGCCTTTTTGTATTACACAGTGAGCAGATCACCATACAGTATAGCTTACCAACCGTTGACCTTACGCTTCCTTTCAAAGATATACATCCTTCTATAGGCATTGAGTATTCACATGCCGAACTGTTGCCATACAAGATAGGTTCAGGTCTAACAATTACAATAATAATCATACTGCTGCTGCTACTCTTTACAAGACATTCATCACCTCATTGGATAATCTTTCCACACAGAGCCCCTCAATATTATAGACGTGCAGTAAAAAGCCTAGCGGAATTGGAGAAAAGCGACGACATTCATAATCAACTTTCCGTTGTTTTGCGAACGTACATACAGGAACGCTTCACAATCTCCATTAAGTCGGCTACTACACAGGAGGTTATAAGCCAGCTAAAAGTTCTGAATATAGAAGACGATAACTTACGGAACATTGCATGTGTTCTTGAAGAAACAGACGGGGAAAGGTTTGCCAGTATTAAAAATAAGACGGTAGATACAAATCTCCTGTTAAAAACTAGCAAAGCATTTGTGTTGGGAACAAATCCGATAAAATAAAAGTGTCATGAACTCCTTTTCCTTTCAGAACCCTGAGATGTTAAGTTTACTGCTGGTAGTGCTTTTCTTGATCTATTGGCATTGGAGGGTGAAACAGCAGGATAAGTCAGCAAAATTCATTTTTCCAGCAATAGAGGTAGCTACAGCTGGAGGCAACTCTCATGCTCCCCACTCTCTACTGTTTTTACTAAGACTCTTATCTTATTGTCTCTTGATCGTTGCGCTAGCAAGACCGGTTCAGGTAAAGCAGCAAAGAGAAGTCTTGCCTGAAAAACAAGTGGCAATTGTTTTGGCAGTAGATGTTTCGAAGAGCATGTTGGCAGAAGACTTAAAGCCTAACCGCTTACAGGCTCTTAAATCCATTGCATCCGAGTTCATAGACAGCCGTCCAAAAGATTTGATTGGTTTAACAGTTTACTCCGGTGAAAGCTACACACAATGCCCTCTCACTCATGACCATGCACTTGTAAAATCACTCCTATCTGATGCTTCGGCTGAATGGCTTAAGGATGGCACCGCTATAGGAATGGGTTTAGCTTCTGCTGTGAATCGTTTAAAAAGAAGTTCTGCTGAAGGCAAGGTAATCGTTCTGATGACGGACGGAGAAAACAACGCAGGTGCTATTGATCCTATGAAGGCAGCTGAGTTTGCCAAAAAATATAATATAAGTGTTTATACTATCGGAATCGGTACAGAAGGTACAGCTCCTTTTCCTGTACAGGATATTCATGGTAAAAAAAAGTACTATAATGTGCCCGTTTCCATAGATGAGGTACTGTTAAAAAAAATAGCACAGATTACAAAGGGAAGTTATTTTAGGGCAAAAAACAATCAGGATCTTAAAACAATTTACCGTAAAATTGATGCCAAGGAAACTCCTAAACCACAAATGAGGAGCTTCTTATCTTTTGAAGAACTATATATTCCTTTTGCTTTTACAGCATTAGGTCTGCTACTAACGGAGCTTACATTAAAATACTCTCTATTAAGAAGTTTTACATAGAATGAAGGTAGTGTTGGAGAACCCGTTGTTTCTGTGGTTGCTGCTGTTTATTCCAGCAGCATATCTGCTATATGTCTCCCACCTGGTATGGAGGAAACGTATCATAGGAGCTATGGGTGAACCAGCAATGATAGACAAACTTGTACTTAATAATACAGCACGAGGTCAGTTCACAAAACTAAATCTTACACTAGGAGCAGTTGTTTTCCTCTCCATTGCGCTGGCTGGTCCCAAGGTAGTAACTACAAGGCTGTTACCAAAAGCAGTAGGGGCCAATGTCATTTTTGTTATAGATGTTTCATTGAGCATGCTTGCTGAGGATGTTGCTCCAAACCGTCTGGAGAAGGCAAAATATATTGTTTCCAAAGCGGTAGATAAATTACCTCAAAGTAAAGTGGCGGTAGTGGTGTTTTCTGGTGTAGCGTTCCCGCTGGTGCCTCTTACGTCAGATCATTTAAGCGTACAAAACGCCTTACACGCTACCAAGGCTGACATGTTACCTGTACCTGGTTCATCCTTAGAACATGCTGTTAAAATGGCCGTACGCTTCAAAGCTAAAGACAATGCAGAGCATAGCTATGTCTTTTTGATCTCTGATGGAGAAGATCATACAGCCAATTTGAATGCAGTGATCGATAGTGCGGCTAACAGCAGGTTAAAAATATTCACCTTAGGCCTTGGTACCCGGCAAGGAAGTACCATACCCACACGTGAGCCTTATGGTAAACTCGTTTTGAAAAAAGACCATAACGGAAGAACAGTTTATACTTCACTAAGAGAGCAGGCACTGAAAACTATTGCTCGTCGAACTGATGGGAAATATCTACAGGTACTTAACACACAGGATGGAGTGAACTTCATAACCTCTACTATTAAGGAAGCCGAAAGCACAGCATCTACGTCAAAAGCTATTCAGAGTTCTGAGCATATATACCAGTGGTTATTGGGGACAGCCTTGGTTCTAATCCTGTTCGATTCCCTTCTTAGTTAGCACATATGTAGCCTATAAGCCAGTTTGATGAAAGCTTTACCTTTGTTACTGTTTCTATTCATACTACTCTTACCTACCACCGATACGCCGTGGAGGTTGGCTCGAAAAGCCCTTCAACAAGATCGTAACGGTGTGCTTGATGACGCTGAAGTAAATTATAAAAGAGCACTAAAGCAGCGGCCAGACTTTTACCAGGCTATATTAAACTTAGGGAACATATTATACAGACAGGAACGGTTTCCTGAAGCGTTGACTCAATACCAGTTGCTGGTTAACATGAGAGAAACACCTATACAACTCAGAGCAAAAGCTTTTTACAATGCCGGAACTACTTATCTTAGAAATGCGGAGCTGCAACAAAGCAAGCACTCATTACAGGAGGCCCTAAAACTTGATCCGGAAGACACATCAGCCAGATATAACCTATCTTATGTGATAAAATTGATAGCTGAACAAAACAAGGAGAAGCAGTCAAAGGAGAAGACAGGAGGTGGAAAAACTCCGGCAGACGCTAATGAAGAGGGTGCTAACCAAGGAAGCGAAGCCAGGAATAATGAAGAAGAGCCTGATTCTAAACAAGGATTGCAATTGCAGGAACAACAGCAGGAGAATATGAAACAGGTGCTGGAAGCGCTTGATCTTAATGAGCGAAGCGTTCTTGACAAGATGAAGCGCAACTACCGTACAAGCGGTAGAGCCAATGTAGAACAAGACTGGTAGAAAATGAAATAAGAATGGCTGTCTTACTATCAATATTACTCCTTGTATTACTACCGTACCAGCAGTACACAACTATAGACGGCACAAAAGTACAGGAAGGGAAGCATGAATTATATAAAGGGAATGACGTGCTTTTGCTCTGTGTCCCCTCAAAGCATCGTGTATATGCAGGAGAACCAGTTACTGTTAACTACAAGTTATTAACAGGCACCTCTGTTAAAGAGGCCGGAGTAATATCAGCCCCTATGTTCAGAGGTTTTAACGCTGAAGAAATCAAAACACTTGGTGCAGCAAAACCTGAGCGATATAAAGGAAGGGACTACACCGCAATATACTTGAAGCAAACTATTCTTACACCGCATAAACCAGGAACACTTACTCTTGAACCATTGACTATTTTACTTAAAGTTGAACTGCCTCCAAACCCTGACGATTTTTTCCAGGTAGAAAAGTACAAAGACTATATCTTATCATCTGGTAATGTAGAGATTGAGGTCTTAGCACTTCCCACCTTTATGCAAGGCTTGGCAGATGCCATTGGAAGATACAGCTTTAGCACTTCAGTAGAGGAAAGCGAAGTAACATTGGGGGATGTCATCAACTATAAAATAATGATTTCAGGGCTAGGGAACTCCAGTAATATTACTCCTCCCGAACTCAGCTTACCGTCACACATTGAAGTATATGGTCCAACAACAGAAATTGACAGAAAGTTGACAGCAGAAGGCCCTGCATCAAAACATATATATGAGTATAAACTCGTACCTCCCGACACTGGTACGTTTGTTATACCTGTGTTACAGTTTACTTTTTTTGACTCAGAGAAAGGCGAATTTATCACACTCCCATCTGCAGAGCATGAAATAAAAGTTAACGCAAGCCAACAGTATATACAGAAAGCTATAGAAAACGGCAGAGCCACCCACTCTCAACTCTTAAACAACAACGGCTTACTCATTCTGGATGCAGGGTCTCTATCTAAAAGGGGAAGCTTATTCTTTGGTTCCTACACCTTCTTTACTCTGTTTATCCTGGCTCTGATGTTATATGGTGTGGCTTATACTTATATAAGCTATACAGTCAAGATAAAGGCTTGCCCTCTCCTGTTACGAAGAAAAAAGGCCCTGAAGGTAGCTAAGAAACGGATTACCTCCTTAAAAGATGAAAAAAGCAATTTAGCTTTGAGCCAGCTTAGCACTACTATCCTAACTTACTTATCTGATAGACTGCAAGTTACCATATTAACAAGCAAGGAAGCAAAACAAGAATTACTCAAACAACGGGTCCCATTGCAGATTATAGATCAGCTACAAGAGGTGCTGTGGCGATGCTACGAAGCTTCTTATTCCCAAGCCGGCAGAACACCTAATCTACAGCAGATATGTCACCATACCAGAGTAATTCTGAGAGCAATAGAAAACGCAACCAGATGAGTCTTTTCAGGAATTTTTGCTACCTCCTTGTGGCAATAGCGTCTTTTACACAGCCTATTCATGCACAGGCACCTGATTTACTATATAGCAAAGGTGTTAACGAGTTTTCAAAAGGGAGAACAGCAGAAGCGATCATTATCTTTGAAGAAGTTCTTGCCCATGGCTATGAATCCGCAGCACTGTACAACAACTTAGGCTCGGCATATCTGCAGGAAGATAAGATCGGGCAGGCAATTTTGAACTATGAGAAAGCATTACTTATAAGCCCCCAAAACCCTCAGATACAAAATAATGCATCGGTTGCCAGAAATAAAACAAAATTTGTACAGCAGCCTGAAGATGTAATTTCAAGGCTTTCCAAATTAGTTTCACTTGCTTTTACTGTGGATGATCTGGCTATATTAGGATTAACAATGCTGGTACTTGGCCTTTGCCTGATGGCGCTACACTTATACGCAGGAAGAATGAGCCTTAAAGTTATCAGCGCCGGGCTCATGCTCGCTGCTGTTTTCACTCTGGCAGTTGCTACCCTGCAACTTTACCTCCATAGCAACACGAGCAAAGCTGTAGTTATAAAGCAAAAGATAGTAGTTAAAAAATCGGCAAGTTTACAAGCCAAGGACGCCTTTACCTTATATGAGGGGACAATTGTTAACGTACAGGATAACTTCGAAGGTTGGTATAAAATAAGTTGGACGAAAGATGATAAGGGATGGGTACAGATGAAAACCATAAAAAAAATAAAGACGTTGGACGCCCTCTAATCGAGGCTGTAAAACTAACTGTTTCAAAGGGTTTTGAGTAACACCTTTAACGCAGATAAAATGGAAAATCAAGACAGCCTGGA
>NZ_BAABHC010000025.1:0-1389 GCF_039541895.1 Pontibacter saemangeumensis | reverse complement strand
GGGATTGTAATCTAAACTGTGTCACTTCACTATTTCCATTTTTACTGGCCCTTTTGCTGTTACGGCTTTAGCCTAACGGCGAAAGGGCCAAACTTTTGAAGTGCGTCTCACTTCAGGTCCAGCCGCATCCTCTCCCCGAACCAGATGGCTAGCTGCTGTGCCGTCTGGCTCCAGTTGGCCAGCGGCATGACCCACTTTTTGCTGATGTTCTGGTGAGACAGGTAAATCAGCTTGAGCAGGGCCATGTCCGAGGGGAAGGCCCCCTTCGTCTTAGTCACCTTGCGCACCTGGCGGTGAAAGCCTTCGATGGTGTTGGTGGTGTAGATGAGTTTCCGGATCAGCTCGGTGTACTTAAAGTACGTGGAGAGTTTGTCCCAGTTCCGCTGCCAGCTCTCGAGCACCTTGGGGTACTTTTTTCCCCACTTCTCCTCCAGCTCCAGCAGCCTAAGCTCGGCCAGTTCCTTGTTTTCTGCCCGGTAGATGGGCTTGAGGTCCCGCATGAACTCCTTCTGGTCCTTAGAGCCCACGTACTTGAGGCTGTTGCGAATCTGGTGCACGATGCAGCTCTGCACCTCGGCCTGCGGGAAAACACTGTTGACGGCCTCGGCGAAGCCCTTCAGGTTGTCGATGCAGGCGATGAGCATGTCCCGAACGCCCCGCTGCTGCAGGTCGGTGAGCACCGAGAGCCAGAAAGCGGCCCCCTCGCTCTCGGACACGTACACGCCCAGCAGCTCCTTGTGGCCGTGGCGGTCGATGCCTAAAATGTTGTAGACTGCTTTGGAGACAACCCGCCCTTCCTGCCGCACCTTGTAGTGCATGGCGTCGAGCCAGACGATGCAGTAGAGCGCCTCCAGCGGCCGGGCCTGCCACTCCTTGACCTGGGGCACGATCTTCTCGGTGAGGGCTGAGAGCGTGTCGTGCGAGATGTCCATGTCGTACATCTCCTTCAGGTGCGAGGAGATGTCCCGCAGGCTCATGCCCAACCCGTACATGCTCAAAATGCGCGGCTCCAGGTTCTCGGCCAGCACCGTCTCCCGCTTCCGGATGATCTGCGGCTCAAAGCTCGAGGAGCGGTCGCGGGATGACTCCACCTCGATGGTGCCGTCTGAGGTGCGGACTTGCTTGCTGACTTTGCCGTTGCGGCGGTTGCCCTTCTGCCGCTGCTCGGCATCCAAATGGAGATCCATCTCCGCGTCCAGGGCGGCCTCTAAGAAGTGTTTCAGCAAGGGGCCAAGCGCTCCGTCTTTGCCGAAGGTGGGTTTGCCGCTCCGGAACTCTTCCAGGAACTGGCGCTTGATCTTGTCCAGATCCAGCTCGTTTTTCTCTTCCATGTTAGCTGCGTTAAAGGTATTACTCAAGAACCTTTGACACAGTTAGTTTTACAGCCTC
>NZ_BAABHC010000024.1:0-44820 GCF_039541895.1 Pontibacter saemangeumensis | reverse complement strand
GCGTCAGAGGCGGTAGCCGCAATGGCAATAGTGGCTGGCGCGGTGAAAGTTGAATTGTTGGCAGGAGAAGAGATAGAAACAGATGGGGCTTGGTTTACCGGAGTTGCCCTAGTGTTAAACACCACATCAACCCAGTAGTTACTGGCCGCAAAGTTATTGTTCGGAAAGGCAGGCGAGTTTGTATAGCGGTAGACGCCGTTCGGGCCATCTGTGCCATTCTGCAGACCTATAAGCGGCCCGTTGGCAACGGCCTGGCTAAACCCATTATCATTTGAAGAGTAATACCCGGCACTACTGTGATAAGAAATAATATAGGTTGTATTTTCTGTTACAGATACGGGAGAAGAAAAATCCACTTGCTGCCAACCTGAGGCTGTTTCATTAGTAAACGTAGCCTGCGCAAGTAAGGTACCGGTACTGTTGTAGAGCTGCCCTATGTGGGTGCCCGTGTTGCCGATCTGCTTGAAGAAGCGAATACCGGTGATAAAGCCGCCAACAGTTGTACGGAACTTCATTCCTAACTGCAACCCTTGTCCGTCATTCTGTAGTGAGCCAGAAGGGGTATCTGATGTTTGGAAAACAGTACAAGGGCATGTAGCTGATGAAGTACCAGAAATACTCACATTCACAGTTATAGGTGAACTGAGATTACCCGAATCATCAAACGCCCGACTTTTTATTGTAGCAAGTCCCTGAGCTGTAGGCGTCCAGTTGATTGTCCAGTTAGTAGTGCCGTTAGCCAAACGCCAAGTATTACCGCCGTCTGTAGATATTTCTACCCCAGCCACCACATTGGCATCTGAGGCTGTTCCATTGATTGTCACATTTGAACCAGCTGACAGATTGGCTCCCTCTGATGGAGATGATATGAATGTGGCGGGCGCTTGTGTATCCGTTGAAGCCGTTGCAGCCACTAATCCGGATTGTATGGTGCCCGGCTGCGCACCCATATCCGCAAACAAGTTAAGAGTGGCTTGCTGCATCGCTGCGCTTGGTGCGGCACTGCCCCGGTCATGGTTGCTATCAAGGCCCCAGGACCACTGCACTGTACCTGCACCAAACACCAAAGCTCCGCTACTGTGCCTGTAGAGGGAGATATTATGAACCTCCCCATTTACCACGGTACGAGAGAGAATCATTCTTCCGTAAGGATAGGAAGACCTGTAAAGCTCCTGCTCAGAATTCCACTCATAACCAATAGTTCCCTGGGTGAAAGTAGCTGTTTGCCCATTTCCTAAAGAAGCAACACTTGTGTTGCGCCAGAATCGAAAATTTTTATAAGTATATGGTACCTGAAGAGCTGAAGTAGCATCTTCCCAACTGATTTGTCCGGTCAGTGCATTTTCCGGGTTGCAGCCATCTACCAGAGGATCGCCTGTTGCGTATTCGCACCCACTGCGCCACAAACCTGTCCATTCCGGGCTGGGGTCGCACTTGCCGCTACAGGTATTTTCTCCCGTTGATCCCTCTTTGTAACACACCAGCGTTCGAAATGGGGTACCGTTAGCGTCTATACTATTTTCCCATCGTGTTTTCCAGTAAACCTCATTCCCACTGAAAAAAGCCAAGTGAGTTCCGGCGTTCCGGGCAGCGGTAACGTTGGCGCGGTGAGCTCCGGACCAATACTCGTCATGCCCAACAGACAGGAACACCTTATGGTTTTTAATAAGACTTCCACGCCTGTCACTGTCTACATTTGTTGTATAGCTTACGTCGTAACCGTTAGACTCAATCCATCGGATCATAGGATATTCCGCATTAAACAGCCAGTCCTCTTCCGGTCCACCTCCTCCACCGCCACTGCGTGTCAGGAAAGGGCGATTATAACTCACTTTTACTGCTTTTCCTCCCGCGCCTGTATACAGGCTTTTACCATTATTGTTGTCTCCGTAAATGTTGTATGCTTGCCAGGTTGCATCCGAAGTTTGAAACAACAGGTCAGAGGTTCCTGCATCATCACGCACTATAAACACTATATGGCTGGCACCACCGGTGTCAGTCCTGGTTAGCTTTGCTATGTATATTCCTGAAACTGCAGTAGAAGGAATAGCCCAGCTACCTGACTCTGACCAGTTACCACAATCTATCAGGCCAGTACCTGAGTTTGTTAAACATACAGGCTGAGATTGGGGCAGAGCTGCTGTTACAGTAGCTGCCCCTTGAAACCTTGCACCATTCCCCTGATAAAAACCAAGACGGTAAATGCGGATAGTATAAGCTCTGGCGCTTGTCTTGATTTTAAATCGTGCCGTTTCTCCCTTGTTATAGCTTATATCTGTTGCAAACCCTTGAATTGACAAATCCCCGGCACCACTAATCTGCCATTCAGAGACCGGACTACCTGGCCTTGCATTTTCGGTAACAATGGCGTTCTGAGCTGTTGTGCTTGAAAGGCTAAAACCAAAGAGAAGGAAAACTATTATAGCAATTTTTAAACAGGGGTGCCATAGTAAAAAGCTGCTTTTACCTTCACTTACACAATAAGATTCGGAGAAAACTTCTCTCAGAGAAGAATCACCAGCCACATGCAGGCATTTGATGTTAAATACATTTTTCATTTGGCTCCCAAGTATTTATTTTTTAATGCTTATCTCTTTATCTTGCATGGATGCTGATGCTGACTTAAGAAGCATGTTAAAATGTGCTACACAATAGATTATATCAGCAGTTATTACCTTTCTGGATAGTTTTCCCTCCCACACACTTACTGCCTTTCAGATGCCTGCATGTGTGTGTGGGAAGGATATCAGTAAAGTGTTTTGATGACTATTTTACTATACCCCCTACTTAGGCTTTTTCAGGATAAAGGGCTTGCCCTGTACGCTACGCTTGTCACTCAGGACGTACACAACCAATCCTCTGATATCATGGGAGAACTTTAGCTCATGGTAAGCACCATTTGTTGAAAAGCTATGCTCCTCTTCCCCTATCTGGACGATAAAATTGCTTGGCACACTATCTTTAACTTCTTTCTTTATAGAAATTTTACTGACACGATTCGGGAAGCTTACATGTTCTGGGATTTTATCGGTCGGAAACTCAGCTCCTTCTATCTTTATTTTGAAGCCTTGAGCGTAGGAAAAGAATGGAAGGGCGATGAATAATATTAACAGGGCTATTCTCATGATCATATTTTATTAATATATAATTTCCTGATTATGGTCTGTATATAAACCAATACAAAGATCAAAGCTTAAGGCGCATCTCGTCATCTATCCAGCACCACCCTTACGGCACTATCCCCGGTAGCAGTTTGCATTCGCAGGAGGTATAATCCTTTGGCTAATTTAGTGCCGTCAACTTCAACGGATCTCCGCTCACCCGCTCTGCTATATCCTTGCTCAAGCACAGCCACACATGCCCCCTTTGCATCGAAAAGGCTAATCGTATAGTCGCCATCTTCTGTCAAGGCAAAACTAACTGTAGCCTTGTTATAGAATGGGTTAGGAAAAATCACAAGACCTTGTTCTCCTTGTGGTTCTGCTTCAAGCGTACTGACAGAACTGCTAGCAAGGTTAGAGGAGGATATCGTAAATTTTGAACTGCTGGTGCTGCTGCCTCCGGCTGTGGTTACCGTGATTTTGACACTTGTTGGCAGCTTACCATTCACTTGAGGTACCAGCGCTATGATATTTCCATCACCATCTACTGAATAGCTTGCACTTGATGGACCAAATTTAACGGAGGTGGCTCCGGCCAGGTTCGTACCACTGATAAGTACCGGATCACCTAATGCACCTCTTGTCGGGCTAAAAGCAGCTATAACAGGGGCGGCTGTGCTTCCGTTTGTAACTGTGAAATCGGAGCTGCTTAAGGTTGTTCCGCCCGGGGTTGTAATACTAATTTTACCAGTAGTAGCGCCTGCCGGAACTGTCAACGTGAGAGAGGAGGGGCTGTTAACTGTAAAGTTGGATACGTTTGTACCGTTGACAGCTACTGCGCTGGCTCCGGTAAAATTACTACCGCTTACTATTACTGCATCACCTACGGCCCCAGTTGCCGGACTGAAACCCGAAATTACAGGAACCGCAGGATTTGAAGAAACAACTGATATGCTCACAACCGCGGAGGTTGTCACAAAGCCAGCATTGTCCGTGGCCCTGGCAGTCAGAGCATAGTCTCCCAACCCCACATTGTTCCAAGTGTATTCATAGGGGCTCAGAACATCCTCCCCTAACTTAGCGGCTCCATTAAAGAATTCTACCTTAGCAATTGTTCCATCTGCGTCAGAGGCTGAGGCGGCAATCGCTATAGATGCAGGCGCATTAAAATTTGCCCCGTCAGCAGGAGATGTGATGGCCACCACAGGTGCCGAACCTGAGTTGGTGGTTATGGTAAAATTATCACTACTCGTAGCTGTTCCGCTTTGGGTGGTTACACTTATTTTACCTGTGGTGGCTCCTGATGGCACTGTTGCTGTGATGGAGGAGGAACTATTTATGGTAAATAAAGCCTGTGTATTATTGAAAGCTACAGTATTGACATTTACAAAATTACTACCCGTAATGAATACCTCAGCCCCCGCGCTGCCACTTGTTGGGCTAAACATAGATATAGCAGGGGCTGGCGGAACAGGTGCATCATTATTAACTGTTACCGTTATGGTTTCACTCATTTGAGCAGCCCCATCTGAGACCCGGAAGTTAATTTTATGATTCCCCAACTGTTTAGTTGTTGGTGTCCAGAAAAACTCACCACTCATAGCATCAAGTGAAGCGCCGGACGGCAACCTGTTTGCTGAGTAATTAAGCGTTTGCAATGGCACATCAGCATCCATTCCCATTAGGGTAAAGCGAAGAGTTCCACCTACCCCTATCACCTTATTACCAACAGTTGCTAGAACTGGTGCCTGATTAACTTCGCTTACCTGAACCTGAATTTGCTCCTCATCGGTTAGAGCCCCGTCTGATACTTTGATCGTAAAAGTATAATTACCAGGACCTTGAATCTCTGTTGGAGTCCAGGAGAAAACGCCGGTACGTGGATCGATTGAGGCTTCTGGAACACCCGTCGTCAATGAGTATCGCAAATTATTATCTGGCAGGCCATCATCCGTGGCAGCGGCAGTAAAGGAAAGCGGAATTAATTCATTAACTGTTTTGTTGCCAATCGCTCCTAACAACGGTGGCTGATTGGTAGGTTGGCCAATCGCCAGCGCGAACTCGTCGCTTGCCGTGCCGCCTCTTCCATCACTAGCTGTCAGTTTAATGTTCAGGCTAGCTGGGCTGCTAGAAGGCGGTGTGCCGCTAAAGGTGCGGTTTGGCCCATCAAAATTCAGCCAGGCGGGTAGCGAGGTGCCATCTGTTAAGCTTGCAATGTAGCTCAACTGGTCATTATCGGGGTCATAGAAAGTAGTTGAAGCGAATATAAAGGTGTAGGCTGTGCCCACCGTGGCGCTTTGATCCACGATAGGATTGCGTACTTCTGGCGGCTGGTTAGCAGGCGGCGTGTCGGTATCAAAAACTACATCTACCCAATAATTAGCGGCAAGAGAACTTTCAGTCGGATAACCTTGGCCATACCTGTAGACACCGTTCGCCCCTGCCTCCCCATGGACCAAGGCACTTAGTGGAGGCCTGTTGAGCGGCTCGTAAAAATATGAATTTGTGGCAGAATAAAAGCCAGAGCCGCTATAATAGGATATCACGTATGTTGTTCCGGCAGTGATGGCCACCGGGTTTGAGAAGGCAACCTCCTGCCAGCCAGAAGCCGTTTCGTTTACAAAGGTAGCCTCCGCCAGCAACGCGCCGGTGCTACTGTAGAGCTGGCCAATATGAGTGCCTGTGTTACCTGCCTGCTTGTAGAAGCGAACGCCAGTGGCGAAACCGTTGTTCTCGGAGCGGAACTTCATGCCCAGTTGCAAGGGCTGGCTGTCACTATACAAGTCATTAACAGGCGCTTCGGCAGGCTGAAAGACGGTGCAGGGGCAAACTGCAGAAACTGTGACTTTGACAGCTGCAGATGTGGTGACAGCCCCTTCATTGTCCGTCGCCTTGGCTGTGATAGAATATACTCCTGCCTCCACACCATTCCAGGCCATAGAATATGGGCTGGATGTAGCTTCTCCCAACTTAGTTTGTCCATTGTAAAATTCTACTTTGGCGACTACGCCGTCTGCATCAGTTGCAGTGGCAGAGATGGCAATAGAAGCTGGAGCTGTGAAAGTGGCACCTGTCGCTGGCGAGGAAATAGCGACTTCCGGGGCAGAATTGGAAGAAGGCGATTCTGTTCCGAACACGACATCGACCCAATAGTTGGTAGACTGAGAAGCCACATTTGGAAAGGCTGGAGAGCTTGAATATTTATATACCCCATTAGCACCATTCTCACCATTTGCTAAACCACGCAGGGGGGGCGCATTCTTTTCTTGGCTAAAATATGAATTTGTGGCAGAATAAAAGCCAGAGCCGCTATGATAGGATATCACGTATGTTGTTCCGGCAGTGATGGCCACCGGGTTCGAGAAGGCAACCTCCTGCCAGCCAGAAGCCGTTTCGTTTACAAAGGTAGCCTCCGCCAGCAACGCGCCGGTGCCACTGAAGAGCTGGCCAATGTGGGTGCCTGTGTTACCTGCCTGCTTGTAGAAGCGAACGCCAGTGGCGAAACCGTCTTCTGCGGAGCGGAACTTCATGCCCAGTTGCAAGGGCTGGCTGTCACTATACAAGTCATTAACAGGCGCTTCGGCAGGCTGAAAGACGGTGCAGGGGCAAACTGCAGAAACTGTGACTTTAACAGCTGCAGATGTGGTGACAGCCCCTTCATTGTCCGTCGCCTTGGTTGTTAATTCATATGTACCAGCTGTTACTCCACTCCACATATAGGCAAAGGGGCTGGTTAAATCTTCTCCTAATTTAGTTGCTCCGTTATAGAACTCAACTTTATCCACCTTCACATCATCCGAGGCAGTGGCCGTGATAGTGATAGCGGCTGGTGCGTCAAAAGAAGCCCCGTTGGTTGGTGAAGTGATGGCAACTGCTGGAGCTTGGTTAGGAGATGCTGTGATATCATATGTAGCTACATAGCTCCCTGTCGCGCCACGGAAGAAGACGTATTCTATGCCCTTGATTATTTCCGTTCTGTGACTTACTGATGTTCCTCCATTAAAAATAAGGTTTACCAAACGTCCTGTTGTCTCTGTTACGGGCAACATTACCTCCAGGCTGTTGGCTCCATTTGCAACGTTTATGTCGAAGCTTAATTGATTACCATTCCAACTCATGGCGTTGAAAGAAGATCCGTTGCGACCATCTAACCATGTAAGTAGCTGCTTGGAGGATATTACCGGCACGTTACGGGACATCGCAGAGGCAATTATTGCATCAGACCCGTTCGAGTAGTCTGCATCAGTGTGCATGTTAGCACAGAACACACCATAATATCCTTCAGCCCCTAATGCCTTATTAAGTAATTGATCGATCGTGTAAGGAAAACTCTGATCAGATTCATCCGTCATCTGCGTAGTAAGCTGATAACAGTCGATGAGGGCACCATCAAGATCAGTGAAGCGCATGGGTATGCCTGACCCCGTAAACATACCGGGCCTGTCCTGTACCCACGGACTTGGCCAGTAATAGTAGTTTGCATCGAGTCTGATGCCTTTGGGGGCCTCTAACTTTGGCTGTGTATTCCAATCACTCCAGGCAATACAGTGTGTTCGGTTGGTAGAAGGTGGCGCAATGCTTGGATATCGTGTTTTAAACTCGGCTAGCTGCGTGATAAGGTCATTTTCCAAAGAAGCGGGAGTGAAGTTGGCACAGTTGGTTGTCAAATGAAGCGCCACCTCGAAACCCTGTTGTTCAAATGCTTTTGCTTCAGCATCTGTTATGGGGGTATTGGGATATATATAGGACGTACCTCGGATAGCCCTCCAGTCGGCCACTGCTTGGGCAGAGTTGTCTTTGCTTAGCTGCATGTATTGATTAAAGCGTGCTTTGGTTCCGCCATTTCCATGGTCATCACCAGTCATTACCACCGCCGCCTTTAGCCCCCTGGGCAGGTACCAAAAACGCGGCAAAGGTTTGCGAGAGCTCAACGTGATGATATTTGCCAAAAGTCGCTGCTGCTCATCTGCCTGCGGAATCATCACTTTACTTAGATCTACCCAGTTTGGATAGTATTGGTCATCCGATCGAATGGGACCCGCCTGGCCGTCCCTCTTTTGACCTGCCCATTCCGGGTTGCCCTGACGAGTATAGACCACTGAGCGAGCCAAGTCGTATGTAAAGGCAACGGCTTTACCCCCCATATCCCCTACGGTTCGCATTGTTACTGCCGGGTAGGTTGTTGCAGTGTTAGCGCCTGAATACAGAGTAGCTAGCGATGTTGCTCCATTCAGAGTATAGTAATCGGCTTCTCCCTGATACTGGATGGTTTGATTGACTATTCCCTTACCAGGGCCTGTTGCTGTATTTACAAGTAGGTATTTATTAGCAAGGGTTCCTCCGGCAGGTACTAACCCTAACAGGGGGCCTAGTTTGGCATCTGGTTTTAAAGCAATTAACGTTCCGCCTGCGTTTGACCAATCACTAAGCATCGCCACCTGGGGATCGGACAGCGGAATATCACCAACTATTACTACATCATAACTGCTTAGTTTTTCTGCAGTTATCGCAGCTACATCTGCCGTTGCAAACTCATTCAGGCCTTCAGCTAAAAGTATTTCAGCTGGATATTGGCTAAAAGGATTTGAAGTCGAACTTATTACTAGTATGGGACCACCCTGCCCTGTTGAAATAGCTGAAAAGGAAGAGGATGCACCTGAAGTTATAAACTTTAAATTCTTTTCAACAAATAACTTATCAGGGTTAGCTTCTGATTTTTTTTCTGAATGCCTATTGTAGTGAATTGTATTATCCAAACTTTTTTGCATAGCTACTACATCAGTCAAACCTGCTACCTTGGTAAACTGAAAATTTGACACAAGCTCAAGTATTGCTACAGGTGTATAGCTTTGAGATAATAGTTGTGCAGCAGCAACATATATGAAGCAAAAGACCATTAAGGGCAAGAGTAGTTGCTTCCACGAAAGTGTAACTGTAGTTGTGTTATTCATAATAAAACTGCTTTAATAGATAGAATTGGGATGGTCACTGCTTCAGGCATCATTGTCATTCGCACGTTTTGTAGCCATACTTCTTCAATGTAAGCTTCAAATCAACGACGACTGTAGAATACGGCTATCAAAATTCTAAAATGACCATAATTTTGATTACCAATAACTAGAAGTCCGCTTAAAAATATATTGCAATAACTTCAAATTTTAATATTTAACATGCATTTCACTTAATTAGTGAAAACAGACAATAAATGATTAAATTTGGAAATTTTTTATTAACATCATACTATTTACAAACAATATAAATGTACGTATTTAATTTTTTATTATACTATTTAAACATATAAATTAATGACAAACATGTTGTTCAAGCTGGTGAAGAGGGCGTTTTTAACTGCAAATAATGTTATCTTATTAGTTAAATTATCACTAAGCTTACCTAAAGTATCTGCATTGACTTCCCCCTTGAAAACCGGACTGTTGTAAAGTAGAGGAAACGGGCAATAATCGTATAGTTTTAAAAGCGAATTGCCATGAAGAAATCAAAGTTCACAGAGGCGCAGATCATCTTCGCCCTCAAGCAGTCAGAGACAGGAGTCTCAGTCGCAGAAGTGTGCCGCAAGATGGGCATCTCGGAGGCCACCTTCTACAACTGGAAGAAAAAATATGGTGGTTTAGGAGTCTCGGAATTGCGCAAACTGCGGCAGTTGGAGGAGGAAAATCGGCAGCTAAAGAAGCTGGTGGCGGACCTGAGCCTGGATAATCAAATGCTGCAGGACGTACTGCGAAAAAAGTTTTGAAGCCAGCCCAGCTAAAAGGGCTGGCCTCAAAGTTGACCGATGATTACCGCGTTTCCATTACCAGAGCCTGCAGGGTAGTGCAGTTCCACCGCTCGGGCTGGTACTACCGCTCCAAGGCAAGAGACAGCTCGGTAATTCGGAAGCGGATGCAGGAGATTGCCCAGGTAAGGGTCCGCTACGGGTTCTGGCGTATTTTTATCCTGCTCAGGCGGGAGGGCTGGAAGGACAACCATAAGCGCGTACATCGCCTCTACAAAGAGGAGGGGCTGAACCTGCGGGCAAAGCGCCCGAGAAGAAACAAGGCCGCTACGCACCGGTTGGAGCGCCCAGAGCTCTCCAGTAACCACGAGTGCTGGAGTATGGATTTTGTTGCTGACCAGCTCTTCGACGGCCGGAAATTTCGCTGCCTGACTGTAGTCGATAACTATAGCCGCCAGTGCCCGGGCATCCATGTTGGGGCTTCACTGAAGGGAGAAGACGTGGTAGCCGCTTTGGAGCGCATCAGGCAGGTCACTAAAAAGCTGCCCAGGCGTATACAGGTGGACAACGGCAGCGAGTTTATCTCCAAGGCCCTGGATAAATGGGCGTATGACAACAAGGTGACGCTGGACTTCTCCAGGACCGGAAAACCCACGGATAACGCCTTTATCGAGTCCTTAAACGGTAGCTTCCGGGATGAGTGCCTGAACGTGAACTGGCTCCTGTCCTTGGAGGATGCCCAGGAGAAAACCGAAGTCTGGCGGCAGGAGTATAATGGCTTCCGGCCCCATAGCTCATTGGGAGACAAGACGCCGGAAGAATGGGTGGAATGTAACATAGTAGAACCCGAATTCTCTACTTTTGACATGTCCTAATTATGGGAGGAGCTCAAGAACCGAATTCTCTACTTCTGACATGTCCTAATTATGGGAGGAGCTCATAACAGCTACTTATTTTAATTCCGTTTTGATTTGCAAAGTTAAGCAAATCGATTGTCCGTAATTATTGAAGCACCTCAAACCCCTTTGAAGTCATAATTGTGCCTCTCAAAGGACTTGACAAAGCAGCTTAGGCGCTCTGGCTCGCTTATCCCTTTGCGTTTGATGGCTATAATATGGCTATAACAAAGATAGAAGTTAGTCTATATGGCTTCAGATAAAATTTATGCTTTTTTTACCACTATTGTGTGGATTTCCGATAAATTCTGTCGCTTTCTTTATAAGGAACATAGAGCATTGAAATTCTCCAGTTTACATTTGAGTGGAACATAATTCTTGTGTAAAACAAGTTTAACGCAAAGGCGTGTAGCTAACTGCAAACTGTACTGCCTGCAGCTTAAATTCCTGGGCCATAAGTCCTTGTGACAGACCTATATGGTTCAGACCTTGCGCAAACCTTGCATCAATGCTTATCTCTTTTGTTATCATATAAGTTAGGCCAGCAACAGCACTAAAGTTTCTTTCTTCTATATCATGCGTGATATCTGTCATATTTCCATCATGCCTCTCTCTCGCTTGCACCAGTATATCAAATTGTGGCCCTGCCACAATAGCAAGTTTAGGTAAAAGTTTGTATTTCAGAAGAACTGGGAGAGATATATAGCTAAGGTTATAGATTGCTCCTGCATCTTTTACTGTACCTTTAAGAATAGCAAATGCATATTCCTGCTGCAAATACAACTTCCTGTACAGCGTAACTTCAAGTATAAGTCCTCCAATAAAACCTGCCTTCCAAATTGTTTCTACTGGTTTAGAAGGCTTAGGATACCCTTGATTAAAATTAGTATTAGATAAAGCTCCTCCAATCCTAAAGCCAAAGTTAGCTTTACAGATATTACAGGTTTCATCAACATCCTTTTTTAATGACGAATCATCCTGTCTCAGAAGGTTAGATGTATCAAACTTTATACTTACACCCAATGTTATAAGCTTACCTGAATTCCCTGCTTCCACAGAAAGCCACATCCAAGTGAACATAAGAGTTATAAAAGCTTTGTTCATCATAAATCCTGTCGTCACAATGTACTATTCAAATTTTGCATAAGCATACCTAAGCCGCACCTGCAGAAAGTAGCGGTTCACGCTCTAAGGAAGCCTTATCTTGATGCTTCAGCACTTCATTTACATATCTCTCCATAATTTTCTCTATTGATAAATGTTCCTTTGCATAGTTACGGGCATTTTCTTTTACTTTATCATAGTTCTCTACTGCAGCTTTCCAAATAGCTTCATTTAAGGCCTGTTGGTTCTCAGGTTCAATAAGAAGGCCTATATTGTGCTGCTCTATGCAAGTAAATAGGCTCGTTCCCTTATGTGCAGTGATTAGCGCCAAGCCACCTACTCCTAGTATAGTGGTAAGTTTAGAAGGCATAACTAAGTCACTGGCATTTGCCTTTTGAAGTATCAAATGTACATCTGCCACATTCAGAAACAGGTTAAAATGTTCAAGAGGCTGAAGTGGGAAAAAAACAACATTATTTAATCCCAATTTCTCTGAAAGCAGACTTAATTTATGTTTGTATGGGCCTGATCCACATATTAAAAATTTAAATTCTTCATGAACTTTAAGGTATTCTGCAGCATACAGTATTGCTTCTAAGCCTTGTTTTTCACCTATTGCACCCGCATACAAAATAATCTTGTCCGATGGACTAAAGCCAAATTTTTCTTTCAATCTACTTTTATTGTGCATTGGGTAAAAATGCTTACAGTCAGTCCAGTTAGCAAAAAGGTATACCTCTTTCTTTGCTTTTTTTCTGATTTTTCGCACCATTCCCTCTGATACACTACTTACTACATCAGAATGGGATAGTATGAAGCTTTCTAAACCAAAGAGAAAGTTTAGAACAGCCTGCGACTTAATCATTTTTAAGTCTCTTGCTGCTTCTATCTGCATATCCTGGATGTGGTATAGCAACGTTGCTTTTCGGAGCCATTTATAAAGCACCCCCAATAAACCAAACTGAAAACACGGCACAACGGTTAAAACGAAATCAAACTTCTTGTGAAATAGCAGTTGTAGCAATTTTAATAAAGCTGTAATAAGAAAGGATAGATCCAGCAACATGCGCTTCAGCCCAGTAGGAACGGATGGCACAAACATAGGGCATCTATGTATTTTAACCTTTACTCCTCCTAGATCCTGATACTCTGTGTAGTACCAGAATTTTCTTTTTGCATAGTGACTCTGCACTTTCCAATGGGGATAATAAGGATAAGAAGTGATCACTTCGCAATCAAAACCTTTTTGTGCAAGCCATGCTATAATCTCGCCACTGTACTTACCGATACCAGTAGACTCTGGATAGTAGTTGTACCCAATCAAAAGGATTCTTTTCTTCATGATGAAAAATCAGAAAACAAAAGGTGAACTAATTGAAGCTAGATATTAGAACATCAACCAGGGGAACAAATACACTCTATTATATTTATTATATCTTAATTTAAAATAAACATAATCATAAGTAAAATTATTTTTACAAAAAAACGGATAATAATAAGCATATTGGCTTAACTAGTTAGTGTAAGTGTAGTAATAGAGGTTTAAAATATGATTGTAATTTTTTGAGGATGCTTAAACTATCATCGAACAGGAAGGTTAACAGAGGCTGATGGTTAAAAGGAACTATAACAATTCGCTCAATGAAAGAAAATCTAATTTTCAAGCGCTTATTTTTTTTCCCTGATCTGGCAATAAACTTGCATAAAGTACGACATCTTGAGGACTGCTACGGCAAAGCCATGAGCACCATCTCTAAAGCCTCCTAAGAAAAAATAGCTACCAAAAAAGAAAGCAGGACCTACAAAAATACTTCGAAATAAACCGTACTTTATACGTTGTTTCCAAGTCCATTGCGAAGAGGCTGTAGGTTCTTTTAAAGAGTTCAGAAACCTTGCAGCTTCCCATGAGGCATACTCATTGTGCTTCCTTATGTAATGAGACATGCAGCGAAAATCCTGATGTTCTATTTTGCTTTTAATACTGCCTGTACTCCCCTGAAGCATAGGGTGCTCGTGCACCTCCATATCCAACGTACTCCACTCCGTCTCATCAACTTGCTCATATTCACCTGCTCCGACTTGGAAAAGCGCCAGCTTGCGAAGAGGATACCCTCCTTTCATTTTCTTTCCAAGAAAATATACAGTAAAGTTCAGCCAATATCCTACTTTATCATCATCGCAAGACAGCCTTTCACGGAGCTCCTTTTTGAAATCTTCTGTCACGTATTCATCAGCATCTAGAAACATGACCCACTTCGTTTCAGGTGTATGATTTCTTAAGAACCAATTCCTTTTTTTTGGAAATTTTCCGTCCCACACAAAATTAACAATCTCAGTCTTAAAGTTCTTTGCTATTTCCCTTGTGCTATCAGTGCTGTTGGAATCAATAACGACAACATGGCGAGCCAAATCAGTCCCTATAGCTGCCAAGCATCTTGACAGGTTTTTTTCTTCGTTTTTGACCGGAATAGCTATTGTTAAATCAAGTGCAGGGGACATAATAAGTATGCTTGTTTTGTCTGTGAGGACTTCCAACTCTTAATAAACAGTATCGCTTGAATCCTGAGGAACAGCTTTACTTTTTCCATTTCCTATCATAATTCTCGCTTTAATGGGTTTGCAGGGATGCCCGGCACAAACCATCCACATGGGCATGTCTTGCGTAACAACGGAACGCGCACCTACTACGCACCCCTCTCCTATTGTGATGCCTGGATGAACAAAGGCCTCTGCAGCAAGCCAGGCATTATTTCCTATAATAATTGGCTGTGTTACCAGCGGGAAGCCAGGAACGGTATAATCATGTGTACCGGCACATAAATGGGCTCCCTGCGAAATAACGGCCTGCCGACCAATAGTAATTTTTCCCATAGAGTAAAGAATCGCCCTATTTGCGACACCACATTCGTCCTTTAGCACAAGATTCCAGGGTGCCCATATTTTTACCTTGGGATAGACATGTACGCCGATTCCAACTTTGGCTCCGAACAACCGGAGGAGAAAGGCCCGCCACTGATGTAATGGCTTTGGGCTAAACTGAAACAGCAGCACGTACACAAAGCCCCATATAGCTCTCCCTAGTCTGTTGCGCAGAGAAAATGAGGCCCCTGTATGTGTGTTGTGGTTGTACATTCTGGCTGTAATAGTTTAAGGCAACACTTCGTTAATCAAGCTAAAACAGCTTTTTTCAAGTCTACGGCTGCCTGCCTGATGGAGAACAAATCTTCATATGCTCTTCTTGCCTGTATACTCATATTAATTTTTCGATCAGGTGGTAACTTCTCCCAGGCCATCAGCATTTTATGTGTGCCACTAAGAGTATCTTCTGCCACGATAGCACCTCCTCTTACTTCTATTTCCCTCCAAATATTAATTTCTTTCGATATCAATATAGGTTTACAGCAAGCCAAAGCTTCAACAACGGCTATTCCAAAATTCTCCTGATGGCTGGGTAGTACAAAAGCATCACAACCATAGAATGCACCCCATTTAGCATTTCCTGTTAACATGCCTGGGAAAAAGACATTTTGCATTAGCACTTGAGATTCACACACTCGCATTTTTATTTCTTTTCCAAAGGCAGTTTCAAGTCCGGGCCCGGCAATTACAAGTTTAGGCAAGTAAGGACTGTGTTGCGCTACCCTCTCAAGTTCTACTAAACCACCACTCTTTCCGATTACATATTCCCCACCTTTCATCAATTCACTAACTGCCTTTTCATATGCATCAATTAAAATATCAACACCCTTCTTTCTGTGAATACGACCTAAAAAAAGAATATAATGCTGGTTATACAGTGCTTCACATTTTTTTAAAAATGCATTTCTCATTGCAAAATCATAAGGAGGAGGATCGGCAACACCATATCCTACATTCACTTCTTGCTTTGGTTTGTAAGGTCGAAAGGGAATTCGAGCTAAGAGAAGTTCACTGTCGCATGTGAACAGAACTCCAGTTGCTTCATTCACGACTTCGCGCTCAATTAACTTCCAGTAAATGATGTTCCGTAATGCCTTCAGCCTTCTTTCAGGTGCTCGTTGAAAGTATGGATCAAGCATACCATGCGGCATAATAAATATTTTAGGCAAAATAGGAGATTGGTATCGCTTTTTGAGTAACCTTATGGCCTTATGGGTTGCATAGCTATGATATTGCCAGAGCCCATGCACAATTACTACATCATATTTGGCAAGATTTCTAAGAAGCCAAGGCATAAGTTTAGAGGCATATTGCCAAGGTCCTTTCCCTGGTCCAAGGGCATATACAGGAAAAGTATCACCTCCTAAGAAAGTAGCTTTGGGATCATCTAAACATACCACTTCATTTTGTACACAAAGCTTTTCCAGTTCCGGAATAGAATTTCTTATGCCCTGGCAAGGCCCACCCGAGGCAGGATTCATGCTATTAATGACACGGAGTATTTTCATAAGGAACCAGATGACAATGAATCAGGTAAGTTTGTTTATGGTTCAGCTCACATCTGAACATTCCCGATGAAATGTTATTTTACCAGGAGATGAGTTGAAAGCTGGTATTTTGATGCAGCTACATGTTTAGTAAGCCAATGGCCAAGCACACACCAAAGCCATACACGCGTCCAGTGAAGGGAACCAGCAACAAATTTCTCTTTCAGACGCAACGGTTCTGCCAGACCGAGTAAGTCTGATGCAGCTAATATTCCCTCATCCATGAATTCAGCCAATGGCCCGCGGATCCACTCTTCCATAGGCAGGGCAAAGCCTTGTTTAGGCCGTTCATATACCTCAGGTGGGAGATCGGTCCTAAACGCATCAACGAGTAATGACTTGACTCCCGATCCTTTTTTAAACCTTTGTGGAATACTTAAAACCTCCTCCACAAGAAGATGATCTAAAAAAGGCACACGTATTTCTAAACCAACTGCCATGCTCATCTGATCGCTATCTCTAAGGAGCATTGGAATCATGTAGCTATACATCTCAGCCCAAGAAATCGCTCCCATGGTGTCTAAACCAGCAGGCATCACAGGTATCGACGGAAAAGTGCCCTCTAAATTCATACCTCTCAGCCGCTTGACAGATGTAAAGCGTCTTCGGGCTGTAGTAAGTTCTGCAGGGGAAAAATCAGGAATGCCGTAAAGTTTTTCTTTCATCTTCCCCGGCATCACCTTAACAAAAACTTGACTTATAGTCTTTGGTAACAACCCCAAGCAGGTTAGAAAAGGAACATTTTTAAAACTTGGATACCCGCCAAACAATTCATCTCCTCCGAGTCCTGACAGTGCTACTTTTAATCCTGTATTTCGAACAGCTTTAGAGACTATATAGGAATTGATAGCGTCTACCGAAGGAAGATCTAGCTTAAGTACTGCTTCCTTCACCCACCCCAAGCATGTATCTTCGCTCACTTCCAGTTCATAATGCTCAGAACCAGCATGTTTAGCTACCTTACTGGCTATTGAGCGCTCATCTAATGTTTTTTGGGGAAAGCCAACAGTAAAAGTTTGCAGTTTCTTTCCTAGTATTTGGCCAGCCACCATCACCACTATACTAGAATCAATTCCACCACTTAAAAAGGCGCCTACCCCCACATCTGAGATCAAATGTTCTTCAATTGCTGTTGTTAGCAGCTCTTTTATTTTATGTTCATGTTCATGACGGTTTTTTAATTGCCGTGCAGTTGAGGTAGCTACTGTCGGATGCCACCAGGTACCCGTTTCAATACCGCTATTGCAACTTACTTTCACCCAGCCTCCGGGTGGCACCTCCCCTATTCCTACAAAGATTTCTCCAGAAAGCGGCATTCTGCCAAAACCAATGAACTCACTCAAAGCTTGTTTTGTGGGAACAAACTCATCAGGTTCAAGTAAGACCCTCACTTCAGAAGCAAAACTGCAAGTTTCATTTTGGTATCGGATCCATAAGGGCTTTATTCCTAGTCTGTCCCGAACAAGTAAAACTGTATTGTCAACGGAATCATGAATCGCAAACGCAAACATACCTTTTAAAAGAGGAAGGGCTTCCAAACCTTTTGTCGCAAATAACTCTAACAGAGTTTCTGTATCGGATGCCCCACGCCAATTAACTGCTGGAACTTTAGAACGAAGTTCGTGATGATTATATATCTCTCCATTGAATGTGATAGTAAAACGCTTTGATGCATCACTCATTGGCTGATGACCAGCAGGCGTTGGCTCTAGTATGGAGAGTCTAGTATGACCAAAATATACATTGCTTGAGGCATTGACCCACTCTCCTCTTCCATCAGGCCCCCTATGATTGAGCAGATCTAGTTGTGGGGGCACGGAGACTTTACCCTTATAACAAATTTTACCTAAGATACCGCACATAATACTACAGCTCCTTTTTAAGTATAAATAATTATTGCTTAATTTACAAGTTTTTACATTAAAAAGTTATTGTAAGTTCTAAGTATTTATAGGCAGTGGCATTACCTGTTGCAGAAAGAGATTGTACAGCTTCTTGGAAGAGCAGGTGCAAGGATCTTTTGTATCCAGCTGCTTGCCCAACTCATCTTCGCTGCTAGTTGCTCGAAATTAGAGAAGACGATATGCTGGAGCTCCCCCTTGTCTGCAACCCAGCCTTTGTGGCTAATTTTAAGTTTTAGCTGCTTCCATATTTTCTCAATCGGGTTCAAATCAGGAGCGTAGGGCAGGTTGTTGACCAGGTAAATCTGCAGCCTTCTTGCCAGGCGCTCGACAGCCCCCGTTTTATGGGCAGGCAAGTTATCCCACAGCAGAACGATTGCCCGGTAATCGGCATTAGCCTGCCTGATGAGCGGCAGCACCCGCAGCATTTCTTGCTCAGAGGAAGTGGCAATCTCCAGGGATATTGACTGCCCCTGCAGTGCGTAAAAGCCAAAGGTGTTTTGTTTTATCTTCTCTGTGTTCACTCTTCTTTTTGCCTTCTTGTGAAAGGACCACAGCCTGGCCGTGTTCGCCTGTAAATAGTTACCCGTTTCATCTGCCAGTCCTATGGCTACTGCCTCCAAGAGGATCTGCTGCAGCAGCAAAGCATCAAAGGTAGCCTTCAGTCGCTGTTGCAACTGCTCTTCAGCCCTTTCACTGCGGCGGTAGTCCACCGGTTGCGGCTTGTAGTGGCACATGCCCATCCCGTGCAGTATCCTCCGCAGTTGCCGCGGGCAATAATGAACACCAAATCTCTCCGCCAGCAGGGAGGTGACCTGCCCCAGCGTCCAAAACTGTTGCTCGCTGGCAAGAACTGCCCTGACCTCTTGCTGTGCAGCGGCATCAAGCCTGCGCCCTGCTCCTCCTTACTGCCTGTTTACAAGCCCGTCTTCTTTTTTTTATTCCAGTCACCTGTCCAGTCATAGATGGTGCGCTCACTGACCCCTGTAAGAGTGGCTACCTGCTGGACATTGCCTATTTGGGAAACTAACCGAAGCACGATGGCTTTGCTGTCTGAATGATAGCTGCTGTAGCTGTTGATAAACTTCTCCAGACGTTCAGGTTCTTCTACCTTGCTGCGCATCTCAAGTAAAGTTTTGTGCTTCTACTTTAACGTGCTGCAGCAGGTTTTGTCACTCACTATAATGCTATTTATAGTGCAGCTTGTCATTAAACACGATATGTTGCTAATATATTAGAGAGAAGTTAGGTGCTACTTAACTTTATGTGATTTTCACAGGTACCTATAAATCAATGCATAAAAAAACCGGTTTATTTTTAATAAACGAATCCATCAACTCTATTGAAATATTTAGAATTTTTAGATATTTTTTTTATACTTCTTGCAGGCACACCTCCATAAAGTGTCCATTCTTCGAAAAATTCTTGATTAAGTAAGGATTTTGCTCCCAAAACTGAATAAGGTGGTAAAACTGCGCCACCCAATACAACCACATTTGTTCCAACAAATGTATATTCACCAATTATAATTGGTGAGCTATGCTGAATATTTTCATGTACATCAATAGAATGAGTTAAAAATTGTGAATTATAACCAGCTATTGTTGAAAATCTTCCTAATTCAATTTTATTAGTACAGTCCAGGTGATGACTTTTTGTAACGGAGGCTGATTCACCTAATCTTAACTCTGCAATACGATCAGACTGATGCTGGAAGTGTAGTGAATTGGTTTTGGTTGGGAACCCTGTAATCCAATTTGAACGTCCTATTGTTGATTTTTCCTCCATTATGAGTAAATCAATATTTATCACTACAGTGAGATGATCTATCTCTGTGTAAGCAGCCATAATGAGCCTCTTTGGAAATACCCAAGCAAAACCTATACGGGCATTAGGATGTATTTCATATTTGAAGCAATACCTCAAAATAAGTCTCTTCAAAGGCCATGGGAGAAAGAGCGTAAAAATCTTAAGCAACATGCATGTCTGTATTATATTTTTTTGATCCATACAAATTCAAATAGGAATCTATCATTTTTCCTGTCTCAAAACGCATTATATTATTGAAACCAAGCTGTATAAGTTTAGTTCGAGTTGAAATAGTTTTCAAAGAAAGAAGAGCAGCTGCAAAATCCTCAGGCTTGTTTGGATCTACATGTAAGGCAGCTCCTCCACTAACTTCAGGCATCGGCTCAATATTACTTGCAATCACGGGTGCACCACAAGCTTGTGCTTCGATAACAGGCCATCCAAACCCTTCTGAAAATGAAGGGAATATAAATGCTTCACAAGAGCTATAAAGTGCTACTAAAGTAGCATGATTAGGTTTTTCTATACAAAAGACACGGTTATTTAACTTAAAAGAGGTAATGTGGTCCAGCAATTCTTTATCGACTGCATCACCAGCATAACAAACGTTGCCTTTCCAGGTTTGCCCAAGTACTACTATCATTTCAAGAAGAAGTTTTCGGTTTTTGCGTGGCAGACCCGAACCCACATGCAAAATAAAGGGAGCTCCAGATTTATAACCTGTCTTATTCACAAGTGATTTTGCTTCTTGTTGTTCCATAGGCTTGAATTCTGCATTAAAACCATTATAAATTACACGCCACCTTTCCTGTTGGTTTTTATTTTCCCTTATAATATTTTTTAATTGTAATAGTGTTTGTTGTGAAACGCATGCCAGTCGATTCACATTATTTATATTCCCAAGAATCCATTTTTGTAGAAGCTTTCCAGCAAAAGAGGCTGTACAGTATGTGTCTTCATCTCCTAATGCACCTCTGATTGCAAGAACATCATGACAGGTTATAGCGGAACGCTCTTGAGGCAAATGCTGCAGATAAGGAGCATTAGAATGATCACATATGTGAAAAAAAACAGATTTGTCATCTAATTGCTTATTTCTTAAACGCCACTTGATTTGCAAGGGAAATAACAACCACTTATCTATATATCCACACCATTTACCTATTCCATAAGTTGTTGATTTAACTACTCTACCAATGATAGCCTTCGGACGCCACACAGAGACATCGTGCCCCTGATTCCTAAATCCCATTTCCAGCATATATGTAAAGCGATCCATGCTCTCTAGCTTATCGGGTTGATAATTTCCAATTAAGATAATATGCATATCATTTAAATTTTAAGTTGGAAATCAGGAATTGGAATCAAACTGCCGAAGAAGAGGATCTTCGCAATGAAGCCATAATCAAACCGCCTATCATGGTAAAATATCCTAATGCGGTTGGCTGCGCCCAGCCACCTTGTGCTATAATCAGCAGCCCAAAACTTAGAAGCATCCAAGGTAAAAAATCATAATGCAACATCTTTCTATAGCAGGCTATTGTAATTTTAATAGTTAGTTCGACACGAAGATATAATATACATAGACCCAGTAATGGACCTAACTCTCCAACCACCCTACCCCACTCACCTTCAGATATTAAAAAAGTTTTTGTCCCTGAAAGTAAAACGCTTCCAACGTTTGTTCCCATACCAAGGCCAAATCCCCAAAAAGGTAAATCAGAAGCTCCGGTAAGTGCCCCCAAGAGCCCCCCTAAAAAGCGATCTAAAAACACCCCTTCGATTCCTCCTTCTACTTCATTCGCACTTTCATACCTATTAGTAAATACATCTGCAGCTGTATTAAAAAAACTCATCTGCCCTAAGATAACGAGTACAACAACTCCACTCATAATCGCAAACAACATGCGCCACAGGTACCACGGGTTCCGTGAAATAGCGATGACTAAAAATAAAAGAGAAATTACTACTTGAAACAGCAACGTGCGGCTAATTGAAAGCGGAATGGCAATCAATAAAGCTATAGTGGCACAAATAAGTATAAGCTTATTGATGGATTTACCATCTATCCAAAAAAACAAAATAAATGGAGCAACAAAACAAAAGTATGACGCGCTTCCATTTGTAAATGAAAATGTACCTGAAGGACGAAAATAACCCATCGCTCCACTAAAACCTGCACCTCCTATGTCACCACCAATACCGCGGTTTATCCAAGCTGATTGAGGTGAATAAAACTGAAAGGCTATCAATACAGCCATGGGAATAGCGATTAAGACTGCAATTTTCCCAATCTTAAGAACGTCATCCCTGGAAAAAATTCTCCCGATAACAAACATTAACGGAAAGTGAATAAGTAAAATTCGTGCGCCGAATAAAGCAACAGGTAAATTACCATGCCCAAGTAACGTGGCAGTAAAAATGCTGATCACCCCGACACAAGTTGTACCTACTATATATCGATTTAAAGGTAAAAGTCCTTGCTGCCAAACACTCACTACTAACCATAAAGCTAATGGATCTCTTATCAATATCAACGGTGTTGCCAAACCTGGCAACACCCACTTCCGTAACGCACCCTCAAATATTAACAGAAGAAAATAAGCCCATATACATTGTTTAGCAAGCCGAATTGAAACATTAGTAACGTGTGTGGCCTCTATCAACAACTGTTTGTTTGACAATTCGCCAGTCTCCCTCCCAACCACGTGTACATAGTTTAATAAGCTCATAAATACTTAATGTATAAGCATAATTATATACCCAATTTTAATTAGATCGTTCACACACCTTCAGCCTTTTTATATCTGATACTTAAAACACAACATTATTAATAACAACTACATTTATACAACCGTATATAAGTGTTTTTCTATTGCCATCGCCAACTCCTGTCCATAGAGTTCCCAAGGCCGCCGACCTGCTGTATCCATGGCTAACTTCCCAACTTCTGAAATTACTGAAGGCCTTAAAATTAGTTCCTCTATTGTAGCCTGAAGGGCTTGGGCTGAACCTGCTTCTACTAACCAACCGTTTCGGCCATGTTCGATTAAATCAGGCCCGGCAGTTCGATCAGTAGTTATTACAGGAGTTCCTTGAGACATAGACTCTGTAATTACAAGACCAAATCCTTCAAAAAGTGATGGAAAAACTAATACATCTTGTACCTGCATAAGGCTCAAAATATCAGCATGCGACATACTAGGTATCCATTTATGCTTTGCCAAGGCAGTGTCAAGAGCAGGACAATTACAGCATTCGGGTTTAAGACCTACTATGGTTAACTCAACATGGTTCCTCAAGGCTTCGACTGCGGCAAAAAGATCAGCAATACCTTTTCTCTGAGATAAGCCACCAACAAAAAGTAGCTTTAAAGGCCGGCGTTTAGAAAAAAAAGTGTAATCTTTTCCAGTAGAGACAGGAGGAAATCCATAAGGAATTACCTCGACGGGGCAAAGTGTACCAGGAAACTCTCTAAGAGTACTTGCAGTAAAATTACTGGCAACAAATATTCGGTCAGCAAAACGCAATTCTTCATCTTTATTCGCAAGTTTTAAATCCGAATCCATAAAGCTTACCAAAGTGGGAGCCCATTCTGGTTTAAGAAAACGTTCTTTTTCCAACAATCGCTTTGCTGCTCTCCAGTAACCAATTGGAAGATCATAGAAGCATTCCAAATTCAACCGCTTCGCCTCCTTAAATGAATAATATGCCCCATCTTCGTAAGCGTATATGGCATTTGTGCCTATTCTTGCTCTTTTTTGTAGATTTCTTGCAACTCTTCTATCAAGACTTTGATAAACAGCATCAATACAAAAGGATCCTGTCTCATGCTGTACTAATTTGGATAAACCTGCTTTAGAAGCAATAAGCCGGCCTGCCTCCCGCCATGGCCACATCTTAGTTAAACTCTTTAACCTTGGATCAAAGCTGCGGCGACTAACCTCTGAAAAAAGACTTAATGTACTTATCCGATGAAGGCTATCTCCAGGAAAGGTAGAAATAGAAGTATAAAAGTTCCCTAACAGACTCTTGTCTAAAAGCCCAATTGCAGCTGCTCTTACATTTGCGTTACCAGTAGGATGTGAAAATATTATCATGCTTCAGCAGGAAAAGTTAAACCTTAAAACTTATCAAAAAGGCCTTCATGCATGTTTTGGAAAATGTGATGCATTTTGAGTAAAATACCAAAAAATCCCCAAATCCATTAGAGTAAAGCCATGAAAACCATTTCAAAGAGGTTGAAGAAGATAGAGTTTTTAAAGCTTCCATCAACTCAGCTTTTTCTTTTGCTGTATAAATATCCCAAGCTAAACAATCAGCTTGGCGGCAGGCAAAAGCTGATCGTTTCTTTTTTAAAATAGTTAGGTCCCAACCTCTTTGTTGATAGGCGGGCTCCAGTATTTCGTCCATTACTTTCTGAAGCCCCTTTATTTCCATAAGCTTACGCCGCTGTCTAACGTTACCTGCGTCTACCCAGACTCTGTAATAGGACAGGGTCTCATTTAAATAAATATTACCGAAGCCAGCTGCCGCAAGAGCAGCAGACAAGTGATAGTCTTCTACGTAGTCAGGCCTTTCAGTTACATAGCCTACTTTGACCAAAGCTGATCGTCTAAACATAATAATGTTAGCGGCAACTCTATACCCGTCTTTAGCTGAACGTAATGCATCTATACCAGATTGAAACCCTGAGCTTCGAAATAAAATCCTTTTATTTAATAGCTTTCCTTCCTGATCTATCTCTTGTACTGCGGCGTGCGCATAACCGGCATCAGGATATTGTAACAATAACTCACCTAACTTTTTAACATAATTTGGAGACAAATAATCATCCGAATCAAGCCTTATAACAAAATCTCCAGTTGCTAAACGAAGACAATAATCTGTATTACCAGAAATTCCAAGATTGAACGGTTGTCTAACTATTTTTAAATCAGAGACCTCCTTAGCGAGATTAGTCAAAACCTCGTAAGTCTCATCTGTACTACAATCATCTGACACAATAACTTCATAGGGTGCCACTGTTTGTTTGAAGGCGCTGCGAACTGCCTGAGAAACAAATTGAGCTTGATTGTATGTAGGAATACAGACAGAAACTTTCATAAATGTTTCTAAATAACCATTAAATAAATTTTAAAAACTTATTGCATTAGTATGTCACTATAGCAAACTGGCTTTGATAGTGTACCTATAAATTGATCTGTTACTTCAAACACTTTATTTCTTATAGGAGGCATCTTATTTAATGAGAAACACTCTTCTATATTTCCAGCAGTATATGCTATTATACCTGGGGGTTCTTTTGTACAAGCTATTTCATCGGGCTGCCACTGTTTAGATACACAAATCACAGGAAGCCCATGTTCTAACATGGCTGCAACTGTACCACTTTTCTCTATCAGAGTAACCGGATTAGTAGTTATCCCAATTGAAGCCTTAAATAAAACTTCCGAAATTTGCTCTGCGGGTAATTCGCCTAATGCGTTAACTTCTAATCCTTGTAACCTCCAAAGCGTTGCCCAACGCTCCCGCTCCTTGCCGCCTATTCCTAAAATAGTAAGACAAACTTTAACCCTTTTATGCTTCGAATATAAAGCAGCCTCCTCACAAAAGCGTTTTATAGGAGCTCCAGGATGTATGGCTCCAAAAATAACCAATGATATAGTATGCTTCTTTAATCCAGGAGCTGACCGTAAAAAATTCACATCCATCCTATCGTTGCTGATCAAAGGAATGTTAGAGAATAAAGGAAGATAGGCGGCTTTAAAACCAAGTTTTAAGAGTTGAAGTTGATAAAGCTTGGTTTGCGTATGCACTACAGATGGCTTTAAATTATCAAGCAACAATTTTATCAACCAACGCTGAAGTCGCCCCCATAAAAAATGTTTCAGATCTGAACTTATTTCCATCCCGACCCATAATTCATGGAACATTATATGCCAGCTTCTCCCTTTTCCTAATGTCTTTAAATTTTTGTTTAGACTATATGTTATTCCCTTATTGTGAAATGCGAAAGGGACAAATTGCAGACTAAGCCATTCTGGATCAAATTTATCAATCCAAACTTTTGCGCGTTTATAACGAATTCTATTTGGCCATACAGCCGGAACTCTTAATGTAGGCAGAACAATACCTTCAAAAAATTGATTAGCTATAGTCTCTTCATATACGAAGCAATCATTAAGAGCTACAGCGGCTGCTTCATTTCCTCCATTAATCAACCCTGCTGCAAGTCGGCGAATATAATCACCAACACCATCTCGACCGATTTCAAGTGAGCCGCAAATGAAAATAATTCTCACTTGAACCCTTGTTTAGTGGTTTGTAATTTTAACACACATTTATCAATAATATGAAAACATTTACTTACGACTTCTCTCAGAAGTGGGTAAGGTGGTTTTATCAATGTTTTTGGAACACATACATAACTTTGTTCATCTGTCTGCATCTGGAAATTTTCCCAATCAAATTTCCAAACATCATCAAACATAAAGCGGAAGGTACCATATCTCTCAAATAGCTTTAAGCATTCATAGTCGTACCAGTAATGTTCTGAATGATTAACTTCATGCATATCAATACCTTGTTCCTCCCAGTTTTTAAACCAAGCATGATTTGACGCTTCATGTCTACTTCCCTCCTTAGAGAAATCCATGTTTGAATTATAGTGCCGTAGTCTGAGTCTCAAACTTTTTGTCTGGTTTATATTCTCCAACATACTGTACATTCGCTGCTTAGAGGCTTGCGCATCTAACCGTATCAATGCGTAGTGAAGGAATTTTATGTCTTCCAAATAAATTTTGTTGGCATGCAAAGGTGTAGGTATTCTTGTGCTATGAATGACTGAAGGCTTATGTTCTGCGCCATCATCCACATAGCCTAGAGGCCAGCCTCCAGAAAAGTACCGAATGACTAAAGATGTATTTTTATAGAACGTTGGTTTTTCGAAATACAGAACTGTACCAGGGCTTGCGCTAAGCATTCTTGTCCAATCCTTAGATAGCATGGCATCAGCTGCTAAAATTTCATCTGCATCTATTGCTATCAGAATGTTATTAATTCCAAACTTAGTCCTTGCTGTGTTCAAAAGTAACAACTGCCTCTCAGCTTCATCGTATTGAGGGTTGTTATTTAAGATAAGGGTAACCTTTGGATATTTAGGATATATTTCAAGCGATCCATCAGTTGAGTTTTGATCAGCAATAATGATATGATCAGCAAAAGCACTACATACTTGCAGAAAGCGATCAAGTATCCAAGCCTCATTTTTAACAGGTGTAAGTACGATTATTTTAGTCATAAAAAAACTTCATTTGAATGTCTCACATCTTATCCTCTGCTGTAAAAACGACTAATAAATTTCGCAAGCGATATACTAAAGAGTTTAAAGGAGATATAAGCCGTACTATGATTATTTAAAGGACTGGAAGCATAATTCCAAAACATTCTATCGGCTATTGTGGGTGGTTGACCTTTTAATGCAGATAATATGAAATTTTTTCTCCATGGCTTTGAGGAACCTACAGCATGAGACATTGTCCATCCACCTTGAACAAAATCCATACCTTCCGGTCCGATCTCGCTAATAGACACATCTGCACACATAGCCGCAACATTCAGTGCATCTTGATCAAGAAAACAAAAAGGATATGTCTTATCAAATGACCAAATTCGCTTCGGATCTACTTGATAATCATTTATAGCTACATTGATAAAATGTGCCCACAATATTAAAAAGCTTTTATTTTCCAATGTAGTTCCACAAAACCCTCCATTGATATATGAAAAAATTTGTCTTCTAGTCCTGAAATGGTTCTTAATAATAATATTTTCCCACTCCATCCTAATAGGATGAGTTGGAGGCTTGTCATTATGTACCTCCTCGTGCACCAAAGCGACGCCATATTTTATCCATTTCTCATAAAAGTCCCATCTACACTTTACAACAATGTCAGGATCAAAGTAAAATATGCCATTTGAATGTTTTCCTAAACCATTAATAAGGCGGAGCATAAATTCTGGCTTGTAGTTTGTGAGATGAAAATCTGTATCTATTGGAAGGAAGTGTAGATTTAGTCCCTCACAAACGTTTAATGTTCTACTGCCAGGCCACTGTAGTTGAAAGTCTATTTCTGCCAAGGAGGCCCAATTAGGTAGTCCCCCCCGATAACCAGCATATATCGAGCCCCGAAAGCCATTTTGATACAAAGAGTTTGCTAAGGCTGCTACACCATAATGATAGTGATTCTCAAAAAGTGTGCATATGATTGAATGCATGAGCTATTTTATGATTTATTATATTATCAAATTTTATCTATAGTGAATATTTTTAGAATACAATAAGTACCATTAATTAGCACTTGTACAGTATTGATGAATATAGTAAACATCAATGCTCCTTTAAGAGTCGACACATCCACTGCTATTATACCTAACACTATTGCCAGCAGACTGATTGGAATAGAGATCAGTGGATTTATTGCCCAGCCCCTGCTTGTAAAAGCGCTAAAGAATGTACCAGCTATCAATCCAAGGCAGCTTCCAATTATTGTCAAGAAAAGCTCAAACTTCAGATTTAGATATTTTTCTCCTAATACCCACAGCATCTTTGAAGGAAAAAGCAATACGCCACTCAAGATTAAAGCGCTTACAAGCACAACAACTCCAGTTATCTGAACGATACGCTTTAAGAGCAAAGTGGAACTAGCAGTTAGTCGAGCAAAACGAGGTATGAAAAGAGTGTTTATTAAAATACTGATCAAACTTAACATAACAGCCAATCGGCCAAGTGCTCCAACTTGTGCAATAGCAGCAGTAGACCCAAAAACAGAGAGAAGCCATATTGTAATTTGGCCAGACAAGCAATAGTAAATTGTACTAGGTAATATTAATTTAACAAACGATAATATTTCTCTTCGCATCAAAGGACTACTGCTTTGGTTCCAGTCTGCGTATCTTTTAGATAGGTTAAGCAGCTTAAGGTTTCCCCCTATTTGTGGTAGACCAGCAGCAAGTAGAGCTACAAAAGCCCAAGGAAAAGCAAAAAGAGTAAGTGCCAGAAGTAAAAAGCGTCCAATATTTATACCCACTTGAATTTTCTGAAGAGAGAATATATCCTGCCACAGCTTTGGGGCGACTTCTAACAAATTTCCAGAAAGTGTTGAAAAAAAAGCAGGAACCAGTGAAGCTACTATAAGTAGAGACATCAGCCAGCTCGCACCATGTCTACTTAGCAAGTAAAATAGAATAGGTGTTGCAGCAACTAAACTGATGGTTGCAAAATTTCTCCTTAACTCAAGACCTGTTATCAGCACTGTTCCTAATTTTTCATTGTTCTTCCAAACTTTTCCACCCTGCGACATTACTCCTGTGGAAACTCCACCGTCAGCCAGAACAGTCATAGTACCAAGCATAGCGTTAGCTAAGGTGTATAAGGCATATTCCTCTGTTGGCAATAGCCTGATGATTAAAATACCGCAAGTGAACCCAATAGATTGTACTATCACTTGAGCTGACCCTGTTATAGTGATCAACTTTCCCCATTCTCGGGCCCTGGCGTAACTGGTGCTGGAGTATACTTGCTGACCTAATACCTTCATTACAATACCGCTTTGGATAATCGGCTCAAGCGCTTCTTAGCTTATCGAGGATATCATTTTTTTATCAATCGATTTGCCATAGCCATACCCATAACCATAGTTGTTACTATTGCCCTTTTTTGCGGCATTCATTACTATCATCGGGCGGCTTAGTTCTCTTTTCTTATATATATCATCAATAATTTTAATTTGCCATTTGAGTGTGTAATTATATCTTACAATATAAATAGTTGAATCAACAAAGGCGTTTAAACTATAAGCATCGGCAACTTGGCCAACGGGAGCACTGTCTATGATAATATGATCAAAGTTTTCTTTCAACTCATTTATCATATTTGCCAGCTTTGGGGATAACATAAGTTCAGCCGGATCAGGAGGGACTGGGCCCGAACTTATAACATATAAGCCTCTGTACTCTTTCAAAGGCTTAATTATTTCGTTAATAGCTATTTCACTAGAAATAAGATAATTTGATATTCCTAATCCTGCAGTTAAACCCAATTGTTCTGATAACTTAGGATTTCTCAGATCTAATTCTATTATCACAACCTTTTTTCCTGTTAATGCCAGACTTGCTCCAATATTGATACTGAAGAAAGTTTTCCCCTCACCGCTCATACTAGATGTTATCAATATCGTTTTGTTTGCTCTGTCTACTGCTGCAAAATTTAACTTAGTTCTGATAAGTCTAAACATTTCAACAATCGGATACCGACTACCCTGTGTTACGATAAGGCCATCGTAATCACTGTGTATAAGTTCTCCTAGTATAGGGGTAACAGTAAGCTGCTCTACGTCTCGTTGAACCTGTACTTTGTCGTTCAACAAATCCTTAATGAATATCCCAGCGAAAGGAATTCCCAGACCGAGTAACAAGGACATCAAATAAATAGTCTGCTTGTTTGGGCTTATAGGATAATCCGTCGCCAATGCCGGATCAATTATCCTTGAGTTAGAAATGTTTGCTGCAAGGGATAAGGCAGACTCTTCCCGCTTTTGGAGCAGATAAAGATATAGATTTTGCTTAATCGCCTGTTGCCGGTTTATTTCCAGTAGTTCCCTCTCCATAGAGGGAACTTTACTTATCTTAGTTTTATACTGACCTGAGCTTGCTCTGAGGCTGTTACTAGTGATAGTCAACCCTTTCTTAATGTTGCGGAGGTTTTCAATTATGTTTTCCCGTAGGTCTTGCAACTGCTCATTTATATTTTGCACTAAAGGATTGTTAGGGAATGCATTTCTAAGAATTCGTTCACGCTCCAATTGCAACTCATTAAACTTTTCTATCAAACCAGTTAAGGTTGGGTCTTGAATAGTAAGCGTACTGGGCACCATTTTATACTGGTTCTGGCTACTCCTCATGTAATCTTCAATTGACTCCAATATATCTATCTGTATAGCCCAATCTGATAGCTTACTGTTATAATCATTAGCTTGAGACAGATATTGAGTAGCCTGCATACTTACATCTGTCAATTCATTATTACGCTTATACCGCTCTACATCTTTCTCCACTTCTGATAACTCAGTAGTTATGTATTCTAAGCGATCGTCAAGAAAATCGATCGTACTTGCAGCTTTCAGGTTTTTATCCTCAATTGCTTCCTTATTATATACTTCAATTAATTTATTTATAATGTGTTTCCCTTTTTCTGGCAAAGCATCTACCAAGCTTATACTTAGAACACTTGCATCTTCCCTTTTCGGGTAGATCATGAGCCCATTGTTATAATGCTGCGCCACACTTTTTACATCTTGAAAACCAACTATAATTTTTTTCCCTAAAGGTACATCTGCAGAAGACATCCCTGTTGCAGTCACTACCGTGAACTTAGCATAAGGAGTGTTGATCTGCTGTCCGAATTTATGCTTTGACAGTGTACCATTTTCGTCTTCAAGTTCATATAAATTTGCAGATCGAATATAGATAGCAACTGATTTACCAAAAGCAGTTGAGTCTGACTCACTTATTATCAGTTTGATTGGCACGTCTTTTCCATAAATTTCCAAATCATTTACACGTCCCTCAACATAATAACTTGTCGACAGCCCTAATTCACTTACCACTCGATGCATTAGACTGATGGATGATAAAACCTCTATTTCATTGTTGATGTTTTTTGAGGAATTTATAGCACCTATCTCCCCTAGGCCACCTGCATCAGAATCATTTTTTTCATCTTTTAAAAGTATTGTACTACTAATGCTGTACTGAGGGGTAGTATAGTACAGGCAGTACAAATAGGCAGCGCTAAGACCTAATATGCCCCCTAAAAGAAACAAATACCAGTACTGCAAATACCTGCTCAGGATTTCCTTGATGTTCTTAGCTTCAGGCTGCTCTGATTTCAGCGGAAATAGTTCTCTCTCACTCATAGCATGTAAAAAAATTAAAACACCTGAGTAACTAACAATGTCACCACTGATACCAAAGCAAGTCCTATTGATAACCCGTATTGCACATTACTTCTACCTGGGCTAACTTGAACTGCTTTTACTTTATCCGGCTCGACATATATTATATCGTTTTGCTGTAAATAGAAATAAGGAGAACTTAGGACCTCTTTGCTGTTTAGGTTTACACGGGTAGTAATCCGCTGCCCTTCTTGCTCCCTGATGATTAATACATTTTCTCTTTTCCCATAGGGTGTCATATCACCAGCAAGCCCTAATGCTTCTAATATATTTATCTTTTCGCTGGGGACACTGAAAGTAGAAGGGTTATTAACCTCGCCAATAACTGTAATTTTAAAATTTTGGAATTTTATAATTACGATAGGATCTTTGGCATACTTCCCTATTACTGAAGATAGTTTTTCTGTGGCCTCTTCTTTGGTCAATCCTGCTAAGTATATTTTACCTAAAATTGGGTAGGTCACATAACCCTTGTTATCCACTAAATACCCTTCACTCTTTGTAGATGCCAGACCACTATTTGTACCTCCTCCCGTTTGAATAACTCCTCTATTAAACAGGATGTTTGACTCTGCGCTCAAACTTGTAACAGTAATGTCTAAGAGGTCATTTGGTTGAATTCTGGGCTCGATGTTATTTGTTATATCCTCCGTGTTAGTCTTTTGTTCCTGCAAGTCACTTAGGTAGGTTAAGTTTCGTTGGGAACAAGAGGCAAAAATGATAATACAGAATAAGAACAGGGCTCTGATTGTCATAGAATGTGGTGTTGCAGCCGTTTTGGCTTATATAAGGAGTCATGAACTGTATTTACGTAATAAAGTAGAAAAACACACGCTTTTAGTATAATTTAATTTTAACAATTTTAATCTGCACTAAATACATACGAATTAATTCACACCTTAGATAATATTTTTTAAATAAAATTTTTTATTGTCAAAACAATATAATATATAACAGATTCCTATTGTTCTGTAAATGCCATGAATAGATGGGAAGATAAAATCGGTAATAAAGGCTTAGCGGTTTAACTATGTTTTTGTAGACGAGAGTATTTCAGATATTAATATATCTTATTTATTTTTTACCTGTTCATCATGTGTTATGTTGCCAAAAAAACTTTTACAACCTTGAGACTTGCACGACTTTAGTTACCTTTAGTTAAACCAGTACTCCGGATCTTGAAAGAATTAAAGCACTAAAGCTTTCGGGGTAAGCATACCCAAGAATGTGTCTATTACATAAGTTACTTCTTCCCGCCCCATGGGAACATATAATGGCAGAATAATAGAATTATCCTGAAGATCTTCAGAAATTGGCAAGCTTGTATTCTCCTGAAATTTTCTATAGGCAGTTTCCCTGTGAGAGGTCATGATGCCTCTTCTGGTTGCAATGCCCTTATCCAGCAGTTCCTGCATAAGGGTGTTTCTCTCGACAGGGCAGTTCTTTCTGAGATATACACAAAAAGACTGGTAGTTACTATAATTCCCTTCGCTCTCCAGTGGCAGGCTGATAAAATCTATATCTTTAAAAGCTTCATGATAAGCTGCGGCTATTTTTCTACGCTCGGCCACAATCCAATCCAGTTTCTCCAGTTGCTTTATGCCTACAGCAGCCTGTATGTCTGTCATGCGGTAGTTGTAGCCTACTTCTACATGATCTTCGAAGATTATTTTACTGGCTTCATGCCTTACTCTATCATTGATAGACATGCCGTGTTGCCGCAAAAGCCTTAACCGCTTATAGTAGTCTTCTCTATTCGTTGTGATCATACCGCCATCACCAGTTGATATCACTTTTCTGGGGTGGAAAGAAAAGCAAACTAATTCTGAATGAGCCCCTATCTTTTTATTTTTGTAGACCGAGCCGACCGCACAGGCGGCATCCTCAATCAACTTCAGGTTGTACTTCTCGCACAGTTCTTGGAAAGCATCAATGTTGCCAGGCATGCCTATTTGGTGCACAATTAAAATAGCCTTGGTTCTATCTGTAATTCGTTTCTCAGTATCAACAGGATCAAGGTTATAGGTTTCCGGCTTCACTTCAGCAAAAACCGGGGTTGCTCCAACGTATTTGATTGCATTAGCTGTAGCAATGTAGCTCATAGATGGACAGATAACTTCATCGCCTGTACCTATGCCTGCAACAATCATAGAGAGGTGCAAAGCTGTTGTACAATTAGAAACCGCAACCGCATATTTCGCACCTGTATACTTCGCAAATTTCTCCTCAAATTCCTGCACTTTAGGCCCTTGTGTTATCCAGCCCGTCAGGATGGTGTCATAAGCAGCCTGTGCTTCTTCCTCTGTTAAATATGGTTTGGCGATAGGTATCATATGCTTAGGGCTATTGTTTTTTTCTTTTTGAAATACCATTGACTTAATTCTTTTAGCCCTTCTTCTATATTCACTGTTGGCTCGAAATGTAGAAGCTCCTTTGCTTTGGAATTATCTGCTAGTCTTCTGCTTACCGGGTTAATTGAGTTTTCCTCTCTGTATTCTGGCTCAAGAGCTGAATTATTTACCTTGAGCATGGCTTGAAGCAACTGTTTTAAGCTGGTTTCTTCACAATTGCCCACGTTGAATGCCTGGTCCGTCACATCCGAAACCAAAGCGACTATATTAGCCTTTGCAACATCACGTACATAAACGAAATCCATAGTAGTGCTCCCGTCTCCGTAGATTAAAGGTGCCTTTCCTTCATGAATACAGTCCAACCACCTGATCATCACCTCCGTATACTTGCCATCTGTGTCCATGCGGGCACCATATACATTGAAATAACGAAGCGCCACATAGTCCAGGTTGTACATGAACTTAAAGCTCCTGAGCAATTGCTCCCCCCACATTTTTGCGCCTCCATAGAAGGTCTGGTTATCGTAGGGGTTATCTGTCTCTGGTGTTGGGAAGTGCTGCGCCAACCCGTACACGGACGCGCTGGAGCTATAAATCACCTTTTTTACTCTATGCTTTGCACACAACTCAGCTAAGTCAAAAGTAGCTTTAAGCATCACTTCAAAACCATCCCTGGGGTTAGCTGCGCATGCATTTATGCGTAGGGCTGCCATATGAAAAACATAATCAACCCCTGTAACACACTTCTCCAGAAGCACAGTGTCTCTTATATCCCCCCCTACAAATTCTACTATCGGGTTTTGAATAAAAGAAGCCATGTTATCGAAGCTGCCACGAATCAGGTTGTCGAGAATAACGATTTTTGCAGGTTGGCTTTTTAGTAACTCTTCCACTACATAGGAACCGATGAAGCCAGCCCCCCCGGTAATTAAAATGTGGCTGTTCTGTATCTTGTTATGCATGTGCTTGGTTGTTTATACTCAGAATAATGATTCCACTGATGATGAGCAGGAAGCCTATAAACGAATACAAGGATAACCTGTCCTGAAAAAGATAGTACCCGACGCCGATCGTCAACATGAAGTTAACACCAGTTGCAATAGGTATGATCAATGAAAAACTGTTTGTCGACAGTGCCTTGAAGAATGCCAGCGCTGAAAGGATGATTAAGAGGAAAGCCAAAATAAAAGGTAGATTGAGCATAAGCTTTAGCCACTCATTAAGAGATTCCAGGCTTTTACCTTTCAGCTGCCACTTAATCAACGCTGCTCCCGAAACATTGAAAGCCGCATAAAGCAGGATGTATAATATCGTTTTAGTCATTTATATGGCATCTACAAGTAACCTATTGCCTGGTTTTGCTTCTAATGTTTCCTCCACAATTTCATCAATCACAAATACAGGTCTTTTTCTACTTGCATCAAGGGTACGCCAGAGGTATTCTGCAATGATTCCAAGAGATATGTTTGTAATTCCAAATCCAACCATCAGAATTGATAACAATGCTGGCCAGCCACTCGCTAAATCGTCAAACATGATTTTCCTGAACACTATATACCCTGTCCACAAAACCCCTAATAGAAAGAACATTATACCAACGAAAGAAACCAAGCGAATAGGGGCAAATGAGAACGCTACGAAAGAGTCTATGAGCAACTTTATTTTTTTGGAGAAGGTCCACTTTGATTTACCAACTAATCTTACGCGCTTATCGTAGGTTATGCCGGCCTGTTTAAAACCTAAATTAAGGATTTGAATAAATATAGAAGAATTGTTTTCAACGTTGGTGTCTAAACAGGCCTTAACTTTCTTACTAAACATAACAACGTCAAACCCCTTTTTTGGAAAATTAGGAACAGCATACTTTCGCATCAATGTGGCATAGGCTAAAGAGAAAACTTTTTCGGCTTTGGATACAGCAGTAGAATTTCTAAAGGCCCATGTAATGTCCACTCTTTTACTATCTATCTCTTCGAACAATTGACTGACTAAGGAGAGCGGGTCCTGAAGATCAGCGTACATGAAGGTAATATAGTCTCCTTTTGCTCTCAATATACCTGCTCTTAGTGCAGCATGGGAACCGAAATTTCTGGAAAAGCTGATTATCTTATAGGAGTAGGAAAGGTGTGGTGCTTTCTTGAGTCTATGCATAGTGTCATCTGAAGAACCATCATTCACAAAAATAATCTCTGTAGAGAACCTCGTCTCACGCTGAAAGTATGCGTTTAGCTCAAGCACCAAATGATTGATAGTTTCTTCTTCGTTAAATACCGGGATAATAACAGATACCATTGACATAGCTGAATATTTTAAAGCACCTCATGATTAATATGTGCATTCAGATCTCTAGCAGGATTGCCTACCATTTTCGCACTGCCTGCAACATTTTTAAGTATGTTACTTCCTAAGCCTATCAGTGACGAATCGCCTATGCTTATACCGTTGATGATATTCGTGCCGCTCCCGATGTAGCAGTTTCTGCCAATTGAAGTTCCTCCGGCCACAACTACATTGCTTCCGATGAGTGTATATTCGTCCACTACTGTATCGTGGTGTATAACTGAATTAGGCAGCACACAAACATGGTCGTTGAGTCGGGCATTACTGGTAAGTACAACACCAGCCATTATGAGGCAATTAACCCCTATTTTTACATTCCTGCCGATGGAGGCGCTAGGGTGTATGGCTTTTATATACCTGTTAGTATCTATACCTAATGAACTGATAATGTCATTTCTTCTCCGGAAGGAAGAGGGGCTCCCGGGAACCGCAAGCACATAAAGATCATTGTATTGATGTAGTATTTCCCTAGTATAGATGTCGTACAGGTTTGATTTCTTCGATGGATCATCATCTACAAAGCCAACAAGTTCATACTCATCAAAGCTGATGCAGTCCAACGCCTCAATTCCATTGCCATTGAAAGGAAATATGACCAGCTTTTTTTTAGGCATTCCTATACGCGTTTAGTACTCCTATTACATAGCTAACTTCCTCTTCCGCTAACTCGGCGTACATAGGTAAAGAAAGACAATGGCTTGCCAGATATTCTGCATGAGGGCAAGCCCCCTCTTTGTATCCAAGATGCGCATAAGCCTTTTGCAGGTGACAAGGAACGGGATAATGCAGGCCAGGGAAGATGTTGTTCCTATGAAGGTAATCTGCAAATCCATCTCTGTCTTCAGTTGTGACCACAAACAGATGGTATATCGAATCAGACCACTCCGGCTGACTCTGTAGCTGGAGGTGTTGATTTTGTATTTCCCGCTGATACCGCTTCGCTATTTCTTTTCTGCGGTTATTCCAGCCTTCCAGGTACTTTAGTTTCACATTCAATGAAGCTCCTTCCAGCCCTCCCATTCGCATATTAAAACCAACCTCATCATGGTAGTACCGCACCGTGGAGCCATGGTTTCTTAGGCTTAGCAGATGCTTATAGTATGATTCATTTTGGGTTGTGATTCCTCCAGCTTCCCCACACGCTCCAAGATTTTTACCAGGGTAGAAGCTAAAACAAGCCATTTCTCCAAAGCTGCCCACCGGCTTCCCCCTGTACCTGGCCCCCTGTGCCTGAGCAGCGTCTTCTAATAAGTACAGGTTATATTTCTGGCAAACCGCCTGCAAACCCTCAACATCAAAAGGTTGACCATACAAATGAACTCCGATAATAGCCTTTGTCCGAGGTGTTATTTTATCTTGAACTTTAGCGGCATCTATCTGCCAGGTATCAGAGGTACAATCCACGAACACAGGTACGGCTCCAGTATAAGTCACACCCCAGGCTGTGGCAATAAACGTATTAGCCGGAACAATCACCTCATCACCTGCTCCTATCCCTAAAGCAAGCATAGCCAGTTGTAAGGCAGAAGTACCGTTGTTCACACCTACTGCATATCTTGTTCCGCAGAAAGCTGCGAAGCTCTTCTCGAACTCCTCCACAAATGAGCCGCCCGAAAATGCAGTTGCCTCATACACCCTCTCAAAAGCTTCGAATATCTCCTTTTTAACTTGTTGATGCTGCCCCTTTAGGTCGAGGCAGGGTATTTTCTCCTGTGTTGCAAGTGCTTCCATTTTATAAAGGGATTTAATCAGCGTATTTCATTATTCTGGCAGGATTGCCAGCTACAATAGCATTTTCAGGCACATCTTTGGTAACCACTGACCCAGCCCCTATGATAGCTTTTTTCCCGATCCGTAAACCGCAAAGAACAGTAACACTGGAGCCTATAGATGCCCCCTCCTCAACAATTGTTTCAACGCAGTTCCAATCCGATTCCGACTGCAGCGAACCGTCTTCGTTGGTTGCACGGGGAAATTTATCATTAATGAAGGTAACATTGTGGCCTACAAATACATTGTCCGCAATGTGTACTCCTTCACAGATGAAAGTATGACTCGATATTTTGCAGTTCTTGCCGATAGTAGCTCCCTTCTGTATTTCTACAAAGGTGCCTATTTTCGTACCGTCGTCTATACTGCATCCATAGGCGTTAACGAAGCTATAGATTTTCACATCCTTACCTAATCTTACATTTTGTAAGCTTTGTTTGTCATTGTTTATTGTAACTAAATCCATATAATTAGATTAAAACTTCAACCACACGATCCGTAAAAGGCACGGAAGAGTTTGTTAATACTACCTCTCGGCCACAATTTTTGATCGACTTATTTGAAGCCTCCAGTATCCTGACTACATCCAATCCGAGGTGATAGGATGATATGGGCTCCCTCTTATTCTGAATACACGATATAAAATCATTTGCCATACCAAGAAGTGCCTCGGTAGTTTCAAGCTTGGGAACATGTATATCCCCTGTTCTATAATCAACTAAAACTCGTTTCTTTTCCTCATCGGTTGAGTAGCTATACCCGGTATCGTATACTTTTATTTTCTCTGTAATCTCTAAATCGTTGTATAAAATCATCTTCTGATCTCCTCCTATCAGCATCATTCTCACCTTAACAGGGCTTGTCCAGGAGCAGTTAAAATGGGCTATGAATCCGGAGGCATAGTTTACTGTGAGGTAGGCAATGTTTTCTATGTTGTTATTAGTGTGAGTGATTCCAGTAGCGTTTACACTGTAGGGGCGTTCATCTACAATATAATTAAGAATTGATATGTCGTGAGGGGCTAGATCCCAAAGTACGTTGATATCAGATTGAAATAAGCCTAGGTTGATCCTTGTAGAATCTATATACTTGATATTTCCCAGCTCCTGGCTATCCACTAGTTGCCTCATCTTCTTAACGGCACCAGTATATAGAAAGGTGTGGTCTACCATCAGAAGCACGCCCTTCTGCTCAGCCAGATTTATAAGTAATTCAGCCTCCTCTACAGAAGATGTCATCGGCTTTTCGAGCAGAACATGCTTCCCCTCCGCAAGTGCTTTTCGGCCTAAGGTAAAATGAGTGGAAACAGGGGTTGCAATAACCACAGCATCAATGTCTGGATCATATATTATCTCCCTTGCATCTTTCACCCCCCTGATGGATGGGAAGAACTTCTCGAGTTGCTGCAACCGTTCAGGGCGTGCATCTGCCACTGCTTTTACACAGCAATCATTTGCGGCGTAAAAATTCCTTACCAGATTAGGCCCCCAGTACCCATAGCCTATTATTCCAACATTTACCATAGTTTGTACTTTTTATAATTTGAAACCATGTTCAATGAACAATAAAGAAGTTTTGCGAAGAGTAATTCTTTATTACAAGCGAGTTTTCAAGTTTCTATACTGTTCCATTGTTATTATTTCAAATGGATATTTCCTGATTTTTAAACGGCATTAAGTTATCGTTCCACCACCTATTGTGTCTCTTCTGTTAAAGTGGATATGCGTTTATTCCTTACAAAAAGTCTATATGGCCCATAAGGCTTTCGAAAGATGGAATAAAGGTTACGAATTCTTGATTCATTAGTAGTTTTGCCATCAAAAGCTTCAGAGGGCTTATCATAGAGATAAATGGTTCCTTTATCAAGCCATCCTTCCTCTAACATTACCCATTCAAATTCCCCCATAGGTTGTCTCATTATAGCATAATCCACACGTGTTAAGATCTTTTTTAACATATCTGTATTAAATGGGTTGTTATACGCTATGTATGCTCTATACATCTTCCACCCTAAAGAGCGTCCGGAATAGTAAAATTCATAAGGTATGAGAACCCGATGTTCTCCTGAACCTATCATGGATAAAGCTGCCTGATGAACTAACTCTCTCTTTCTCTCTTGCTGAGTATCGAAAGCCAAATAGGTACGAACCCCAAGAGAGAGGCCAACTGACCAGAAAAGAAGAGCTGCCAAACTTCCCATTCTCAGCCATTGAGAAGAAGACTCAATATTCTTTTGATGGTATAGGCTTCCAATATAAGCTAAGAAATAGGGCAACAAGTACTGTACACGGTTTATATAAACAAGCGTACTTATCATTAAGATGAGTACAGTCAGGATGGCAAGAGTAAGACTCATTTGCCTAAACTTAAAGAAAACTAACAAAGCTATTAGCACCATTACAGGAGTGTACTTCAAAACTCTTAGTAACTCCACGGCGTTATTCAAAATAGTTAATTTTTCTTGCGACGACCCTCCGTGTGTGTTAGCCTTTAACCCTTCTAAGGCATTTTTGTATTGAGACAAAAGTTGCGAAATTATAGGTAATAGCAACAACAAAGTAACTACGACTCCTCCTGCTATAAAATATAGCACCGGCCTATATGATTTCTGAAAACTGTAACCACCGTTAACATTCTTTTTCAAGACATCAAACAACTCAAGGGCGATGAGAGGGAATAAAAACACGGCAGAAGGCCATGTAAAAAAGGCTATAGTTGCCAGTCCTCCTGCAGATAGCAACCGAACATGCAAAAGACTAAGTTTTGATAAGTAGTTGCCGGAGTCGCGGAGAATCCAGCAACTACTTAGGCATAAAGCCATAGGCCAGCCATCTATTCTACCTATGGTGAATGCCTGCACAAAAAGGGGGTCTAGTAAAAAGATTAGGCCAAGCAGGATTGCTACATTTGGGGAAGTCCTTCTGGCTATTAGCCAGCCTAACAAGGCAGTGGCAGCTGCAAGCGCCCCAATTAACCCTGATACCCGCGGGCCATACTGTCCGCCAAACTCAAAGGAAAGTTCTTGTAAAACAGTGCCAACATAAGAAAATAAGTATACTGGCTTTTGCTGATCAAGCATCCAAGCTATGGACCAATCTGTTTTCGGATCTAAGATAACTCTACCAAGGTCCAGGTTCATAAATTCATCTGAATGAAGATAAGGACCTGTACCCATTGTTAACAAGAAAAAAGGAGAGATAATACCTATCACTAATAACCATATCCACCAAAACCAACGGCTCAACTTAACATCTGTCGGCAGGGTTACAACTGACGTACCATATGATGTAGCTAAATTCTCTCTTGCTGGTATCATAAAAAAATATATGCTAAGTCAGTGGCAAGCCACATTCAAGACAACAAAGCTGTAAACACAATTTTTTGATTAATTAGTACAAGTAATTTGCTTTAAATATTTTTAATAAACAATTTTAAATTGGTATAAGTATATAAAAACCATGTAAAGGTTTCGTTTGGCAATGATGATGACTAATACAATAGGAGTTACGCATAGTTTTGAATGAACTCTCTCTGCACTTTCAGGAACAGCTTTCTCTGCAGGGCGTAGACATTCTCGATGATTTGGTCCTGGCTCATCCACACCAGCCTTTGAAATGCCCTGAGCACGCAGAAGATGTGGTTCTTGATGGCCTGTGTGTCCCTGACAAAGAAGTGCTGTGCGTGGCACTCCTGCTTTAGAGTCCGGAAGAACTCCTCCACATGCCAGTGCTGCGCCTTCACCTGCTCAAAGACCTCCCTGCTTAGTTGCCTGCACTTCTCCCTGTCGGGCAGGTACATGGCATAGTGTCTCACGCGGCCTTCTTTGTCTACTGTCCGAAACACTTTCACGAAATCAAAGCCTTTCAGATGCGTCAAGAGCCCTTGCTCAGGGAAAGCCTCTATTTGCCTCACCTGCTCATGGCTGCCGGGCAGGGAGGAGACGATGCGGTTGGCCTCGAGCCCGATGAGAAAACCCACTTCCTTGTCTCTAAGGAACTTCAGGTTCTCCAGGGAGGCGTACCAGCTGTCGGCGCTCACCCAGGCAGGGCGCAGGCCCCATTCATAGCATTCCTTCACCATCTGCTGGAAATAGTCATGCTTGCTTTTCCCCTCCCGGTGCCGGTACAACCGGAAGTTGACCGGAAACCTCAGACCCGATGGGTCGGTGTAGAAAAGGGCGATCAGGTTGATGCCCTTCACCGTCCTGTGATGCCTGCCTGACCAGAAAAAGCCCACCAGCTCTGTAGACTGCAATTCCGAGAAAGGCTTGTCGAGCACCGAGTCATCGGCCGACAAAGTGCCGCCCTCCAGGCACAAACCCGCCTTTACGGCCTCGAAGAGCTCTTTCCCTGTAAAGTCGTTGCTCAGCAGAAAGCGGTTTGTCCCGTCATGCGACACCTCCAACACCTCACTGGCCTTCACGCAACTTACCTTGCGGGGCTCACTCAACAGATAGGAAATATAGTGGGCGGCTTCCATGGCGTTTTAAACATATCTTACGAATTAATAGAACTTTGCGTAACTCCTAATTAATTCTTATAACAACAATTTATAGAGAGCGACAAAACTTATCTGAAAACCATACGGTGATGGTACAAAACGCATCAAGTTAGTTAAGAGCCCTATAAGCCAACTTCCATATAGCCATAAAACGCAGAGAGATAGGCGAGCCAGAGCGCCTGAGTCGCTTTGTCAAGTCCTTTGAGAGCCACAGCCAGGACTTCAGAGGGTTAACCCTAAAGCTGCTCGAGTCAGGGCAAACGATAGAGCAGGTGAGTTTGCTTACCGGCGTGAGCCCCTCCACCCTTTATGAGTGGATAGCGCACTGGAATGCAAAAAAGAAGTTGGCTTAGTTAACCGCCAGGGCCAGGGAGGCGGCGCTAAGCCACGCTTAAGCAAAGAGCAGAGGCAGCAGTTCAAGCACTTGCTCCAAAGCCAGGGAGGCTTCTACACCATTGGCCGCATGCGCCAGCTGGCCCTGGAGTGTTTCGGGGCAGGCTACGGCAGGCGGCAGCTGCAGCGCCTGGCCATGGAGCTGAACATGTACTGCTACAAGCCCCAGCCACGGGACTACCGGCAGAGCGGCGGAGCCTGTTGCAGGCTCAAAGACAGAGTACAGGCTGTGGCGGACGTACTGCGTATGAGAGGCAGGGACTTAAGCAGGCTGTGTATTAGTTTTGCCGACGAGAGCTCGCAGCAGCTCTACGGCAATACGGCCAGGCTGTGGTCCTTTGAAAGGGGGCTTGTCAAGCAGGTGAACACGAACAGGAAGAAACTCCATTGCTTTGGCTTCTATGCCCTGAAGGGCAGGAGCGTGCATCGCTCCATCGGCAGGGGGAACCAGCGGACAATGCGGCAGATGCTCGAGGCCATACGAGCCGCCAACCAGAAAGCAGAAGCGATCGTGGTGGTGTGGGATAATCACCGGAGATATCTTTGCTGGAAGAAAAAAAGTTAGGTTGTGGTCGCTGAAAGGCGCTATAGGCAAGCTTTTGGGTAACACGGCCACAGACCCTTGTTCCCACTATCAGCGTCTGAAGCGGTGGCTGTGGTCGGGCAAGAAAGACAAAAGCCTGTGGGTGGGCCTGCTGCAGGCGGCGCTGGGCCTGCTGGAGAAAAGGAGCCGGTTGCTCATCCTGGACGGCAGTAGCTGGAAGTGGGGAGTCAGGAAGTATTACTTCCTCACCCTGAGCGTGCTCTACCAAGGAGTGAGCATCCCGCTCTGGTGGCAGGAGCTGGCGAAGCTGGGTACCTCCAGCCAGTGGCAGCGGTAAGTGATGCTACGGGTGGTTCTAAAAGTATTCCGGCTGATGGGCAAAGTGCTGCTGGCAGACAGGGAATATATCGGCACCAGGTGGTTTGATGCGCTGCACAGAGCCGGCATAGGCTTTGTCATCCGCCTGCGCAAGGGCAATTACCAGCAGCAGATAGAGCTAAAGGGAAAGACGGTGGGCAAGTTGGAGAATAAAGCCAAAGCGCAGGTAAGCAAGCTGGTATGGAATAAGCTCACGCTGCAGGGGCACGGCTACTGCTATGTGCTCAAAGCCTACAGAACCAGAAGCGGCAAGCTGGCTTTTCTGCGCCTGATCACCACCCTTACACCAGCCAGGGCCATGGAGAGCTACGGCTGCAGGCACAGGATAGAGAGCATGTTCCGCCACCTCAAAAGCAACGGCTTTGACCTGGAGAGCCTGCATGTGAAGAAGGAGTATAAAGTAAACCTGATGATGGCCCCCTAATACAGGCTTACTGAGGTGTGTCGAAAATGACGGACAGTAAACTTGCTTAGCGGTTATAAATATAATGGTTCTTTTCATAGTTCATCGGGCTCT
>NZ_BAABHC010000023.1:0-1258 GCF_039541895.1 Pontibacter saemangeumensis | reverse complement strand
TGAGGTGTGTCGAAAAAGAAGGACAGTAAACTTGCTTAATGGTTATAAAGTTAACAGTTCTTTTCATAGTTCATCGGGCTCAGGTACCCTAAAGCCGAATGCCTTCTTCTGGTGTTGTAGTACATCTCAACATACTCAAAGATCTCCGTCTGGGCATCCTGTTTGTTTTCAAAGGCCCCTCCCTCCAGCAGCTCTGCTTTAAACCGACTGCGAGCAGGACTCCATGAAGGCATTGTCGTAGGCATTTCCCGCCCGGCTCATGCTCTGGCGCATCTTGTGCTTGTCCAGCAGCCTCCTGAACGCCTTCCCGGCGTATTGCCCTCCCCGGTCCGAGTGCGCAATCATCCCCCGGGCAACGGTTCTGATAGACAGCGCCCGCCGCAGCGCCTCTACCACCAGCTCCTCCTGCATGTGCTCCTCCAATTGCCAGCCCACAATCCTTCTGGAGTACAGGTCCATCCACACAGCCAGGTAAAGGAAGCCGCCACCGGCCAGCGGGATGTAAGTGATGTCGCCCACCCACACCTGGTTAGGTGCTGCGGGGAAAGCAAGCTCAAGCAGCAGGTTAGGGCTTATCGGCTAAGGATGGCGGCTGTCAGTGGTGCGGGGCACGAAGCTGCGCGGCTGGATGGCCTTCAGCCCGTGCTTCCGCAGCACCAGCCGCACCTTATGCGCCCCCATCTCTACGCCCTGCGCCTTCAGCTCTGCCACCAGCCGGCGCACGCCGTAGCGCCTGCGGTGCTCCTGGAACGCCTCCAGGACAAGCCGCTCTGCCTCTTCCTCCCTTTTGTTTACATCCCTGGACCCAGAGAGCCAGCCGTAGTAGGCGCTGCGGCTCAGCCCGAGCACCGCACAGAGCGTGTGCACCGGCCAACTGCCTGCATTCCCCTCAATGAAGCTGTACACCTGCCTCAGGTCTGCCGGCTGAAAATGGCCAAGGCTTTTTTTAAGATGTCCCGTTCGGTTTCCAGTTCCCGGATGCGCCTATAGAGCGCCTGGTTATCTGGTGAGGCAGGGGCTTGCTCTTCCCCTTTGTTTTCTCTGGCTTTGTGGCGGCTTCTCCAGCGGTAAATGATGTTCTCCCCTATACCCAGGGAGCGGGCCACCTCGCTGACCGGCCGGCCGTTGAACACCATCTGCAGCACCTCCTCTTTGAAGGCCGCATCGTACTTGCGACGACTAACGGTTACTGGTTTCTCTTTCATCTTGATTTGCTAAGGTAAGCAAATCGACTGTCCTTGATTATTAGAGCATCTCA
>NZ_BAABHC010000022.1:0-841 GCF_039541895.1 Pontibacter saemangeumensis | reverse complement strand
AAGCATGATATGTATCATGGTAATCTGAATCATGGTCTCAGCTGATTTGGTGCTGCGCTCATAGTCTTTGGAGAGCCTTCGGTAGAGGTTAAACCAGCCGAAGGTGCGCTCCACAATCCAGCGTTTGGGCAAAGCCACAAAAGCCTTCTTGTGAATCTTCTTCACGATCTCCAGCCTCCATCCCAGTGCCTGAAAGGTGCTGCTCACCCAGTCCCGCATCCGCTGCCCGCCGTAGCCCTGGTCGGCGAAGAAGACCCTGAGCCTGCTGAATTCCGCCACCCTGGAGGCTATGCGCAGGAGAAGGAACATTCCTCCACGCCGCTCATCTATGTCGGCCCGGTGCACTATCACCATAATCATCAGCCCCAGCGTGTCCACCACCAGGTGCCGCTTGCGCCCCTTCACCCGCTTGGCCGCGTCATAGCCTCTTTGCCCTCCCTGCCCGGTGGTCTTCACGCTTTGCGAGTCCAGAATGCCCACACTCGGGGAGAACGCCTTCCCCTGCTTTCGCCTCACCTTGCTGCGCAGGCTCTCGTGGATCAGATCCCATAACCCATTCTGGTGCCACTTGCGGTAATAATAGTAAACTGTCTGCCAGGGCGGAAGCTCCAAAGGCATCATGCGCCACTGAATGCCCCCTTTGCTCACATAGAAGATGGCATTCAGGATGCTGCGCAAAGGCCAGGCGCGTTTCCTGTCAAGCGTTTCATCTTCCAGTATCTTTTCTATACATTGCCATTGGGTGTCGGTTAAATCACTCGGGTAAGCCATAAGTCTGCAAACTTTTCTTACCCAACAGCCGGCACCTGCTTTTTTATCCAGCTAAATCAAAACAGCCTCT
>NZ_BAABHC010000021.1:39991-55362 GCF_039541895.1 Pontibacter saemangeumensis | reverse complement strand
CGGCGACGGAACAACATCGCTGCAGGCCCAGGTGCCAGTAGGCGCCCAGACCGGCGCGATCACGGTGGCCAACGCCAACGGCTCGGGCACCACCCCGACCTTTACTGTGCTGGCACCTAAAATTTATCTTTCTGACTCAGTAATGGACTTTGGGAATGTTACGCCAGGCAGCAGCGCGGTAATGCAGTACCAGGTTTGGGCGCAGGACCTTGTTGCGGGGGCTGGGGTTACTGTGAATGTTGGTGGTTTGCCAGGACCTTACACCGTTTCGCTCTCTCCTACAGAAGGCTTTGCTAAGACAATCAACATCACAGAAAACATTTTTGACAATTCGCTTGATCCAACAGTTGTGTACGTAAAGTACACGCCCACAAGTGAAGGACCTGCAACAGCTACGATCACGCATTCTACGCAAGACGCGGCCGTTGAGACACTAAGCGTGAACGGGGAGTCAAATGCTCCAATGCCAGTAGAACTCCTCTCCTTCAAAGCAGTGAACAAGGCAAGGGAAGTGACGCTGCTTTGGGAAACTGCGTCTGAAAAGGATAACTCGCATTTCGAAGTGGAGATGGCGGCTAACTCCGAGGCTGGCTTCACAAGAATCGGCAAGGTGAACAGCAAGGCAGGAACCAGCGCTGTGCGGACGAACTACCTCCTGAAGTACAACCTGTCCGATGCAGGCACCCATTACTTCCGCCTGAAGCAGGTAGATCTTGACGGTACTGCCACATACAGCAAAGTGGTGGCCGTAGAGATCGAAGCCACAACAGGAGCGAAAGTGGTGGTGGCACCTAACCCGCTCAACTACAACTCAAAAGTGATCATCGCGGCAGACGCGTACGGCAAGGCCAGCCTCGTGCTGCACAGCATGGCCGGAAAGCAACTGTACCAGAAAACAGTGGAAGTGAAGCAAGGGCCGAACGAGATACAACTGCCGCTTTACGACCAACTGCAGAACGGCCTATATATACTTACGGTAGAGCTGCAAGGCCAGCGCCACCAGGTAAAAGTAGTGAAGCAGTAAACACACGTACATACAAGCAGTGCAAAAGCCCGGCGCCATATGGTGCCGGGCTTTTGCTTTTCAGAACTTTATTCTGCCGGTTGCCACTCCCCCTAAATCTGGCGGGCTTTGCCGCGCCGTATATAAACTTCTGAAACATTGGTTTATTCCGTCGCAAGCTTTAATTTTGATGGCTTACAAACTAACCGAAGCAATGCAAAAAGATACCGCCATATTCGACCTTATAGCCCAGGAGAAAGCCCGCCAGACACATGGCCTCGAACTGATCGCCTCCGAGAACTTCGTTTCGGAGCAGGTAATGCAGGCCATGGGCAGCGTGATGACGAACAAATACGCCGAAGGCCTGCCGGGCAAGCGCTATTACGGTGGCTGCGAGATCGTGGACCAATCGGAGCAGTTGGCGATTGACCGGGCCAAGGAGCTGTTCGGGGTGGAGTGGGTGAATGTGCAGCCGCACTCCGGGGCGCAGGCAAACGCAGCGGTGATGCTGGCCGTGCTGCAGCCAGGCGATAAGATACTGGGTTTTGACCTCTCGCATGGCGGGCACTTAACGCACGGCTCCCCTGTCAACTTTTCTGGCAAGCTATATACGCCCTCTTTTTATGGGGTGGAGCAGGAGACGGGCCTGATCGATTTCGACAAAGTGGTGGAGATTGCCCGACGGGAGCAGCCGAAGCTGATCATATGCGGTGCGTCTGCCTACAGCCGCGACTGGGATTACAGGAAGCTGCGTGCCGCCGCCGATGAGGTGGGTGCCCTGCTGCTGGCCGACATCTCCCATCCTTCCGGCCTGATTGCCCGCGGCCTGCTGAGTGACCCGTTTGAGCATTGCCATATCGTTACCACCACCACCCACAAAACACTGCGCGGCCCACGGGGCGGTATGATCATGCTGGGCAAGGACTTTGAGAACCCGTTCGGGCTGAAGACGCCGAAGGGCGAGACGCGCATGATGTCGTCGCTGCTGGACGGCGCCGTTTTCCCGGGCACGCAGGGCGGGCCGCTGGAGCACGTGATCGCATCCAAGGCCGTAGCTTACTTCGAGGCGCTGTCAGACGATTACCTGGCCTATGTGAAGCAGGTGCAGCAAAACGCGCAGGCTATGGCCAAGGCGTTCCTGGAGCGGGGCTACGACATCATCTCCGGCGGCACCGACAACCACATGATGCTGATCGACCTGCGCTCCAAGGGGCTGACGGGCAAGCTGGCCGAGAACACGCTGGTGAAAGCCGATATCACCATCAACAAGAACATGGTGCCGTTTGATGACAAGTCGCCGTTTGTGACCTCGGGCATGCGCGTGGGCACGGCCGCCGTCACCACGCGTGGCCTGAAGGAGAATGACATGCAGCGCATCGTGGAGCTGATCGACGACGTGCTCACCCACCACGACAACGACAGCAAGATCAGCACGGCACGCAAAGATATCAACAGCTGGATGCAGGAGTATCCGCTATTCGCTTACTAACACTTTAGAACAGGAGCCACAGTTTTGATGGATCAACCATATATAGGAGAAGAAAAGGAAGAGCCGCAGGAAATGTCCTTCGTGGACCATCTTGAGGAGCTGAGGTGGCACATCATCCGCGCGTTTGCCTCTATCCTTGTTTTCGGGACCATCGCTTTCTTAGCGAAGGGCTTTGTGTTTCATGATATCATCCTGGCTCCGTCCCGTACCGATTTCCTGAGTTACCGCGTGATGTGCGATGTAGGGCGTTACTTAGGGTCTGAGGGGCTGTGCTTCGATGATATGGGCTTTACCATCCAAAGCCGGCAGATGAGCGGGCAGTTCACGATGCACCTGCTCGTGTCAGCCATTCTGGGCCTGGCGTGTGCTTTCCCGTATGCTTTCTGGGAGATCTGGCGCTTCGTAAAACCCGGGTTGTTTCCACAGGAACGTGAAAACTCGCGGGGGGCCGTCTTCTTCGTGTCCATCCTCTTTGTTATGGGGCTGCTGTTCGGGTACTATGTGGTGTCGCCGATCTCCATCAACTTTCTGGCCGGCTACCAGGTCGATCCGACTATCCTGAATGAGTTTGACCTGTCCTCCTATATCTCTACGCTCACCACGCTGTGCCTGGCCTGTGCCATCATGTTTGAGATGCCCGTGGTCGTGTTCTTCCTCACAAAGGCCGGATTGGTTTCGGCGGAGACCATGAAACTGTACCGCCGCCACGCGCTCATCATCATCCTGGTGGTAGGCGCCATCATCACCCCGCCAGACGTGATAAGCCAGCTGCTGATCTCGCTTCCGCTGATGCTGCTGTACGAGGTAAGCATACACATTTCGGAGTCTATCCGTAAAAAGGACCTGAAGAAACTGAACGAAAACAACACCATATAATGGCACTGAACATTGCAATCGGCGGAGACCATGCCGGCTTTACCTATAAGGCCATGCTGAAGGGCGTGCTGGCGGAACTCGGCCACAAGGTGCAGGATTTCGGCCCGAATTCCGATGCATCTGTGGACTACCCGGATCATGTGCACCCGCTCGCGAAAGCCGTGGCAAAAAAAGAGGCGGACCTGGGCATCCTGATATGCGGAAGCGGCAACGGGGTGGCCATTACCGCTAACAAGCACCGCGGGATACGGGCGGCGCTGTGCTGGCTACCCGAGCTAGCGAAACTGGCGCGGGAGCACAACAACGCCAATGTGCTGTGCATCCCGGCACGCTTTGTATCAGAGGATACGGCCCGCGAAATGGTGCGCGTCTTCCTCAGTACTGCTTTTGAGGGAGGCCGCCACCAGACCCGCGTCGATAAAATCACTGACTGCTAAAGCTGCTTTTTATATAGGGGTTATATATGGATAGGCACTTTAGCTGGCCCACACAAACCTTATAGCGCATCATCGTAAGCCCCCTCTGGCAGGTCAGGTCGCGAACAGTCCGATCGTTCCCGAATAATGTGCTTGTGTCAAAGCACGGGCAGTACGCCAACGCAGTAACAACCTGCGATGACTGCTGTACTGGAGGTGGGTATATATGGCCCTGTGCCTTGCAGCACGCTACCCGTTTCCCTTCCCTACTCCGATAGCTGGTATATATCCTGGTTGGCGGTGGCGCTGTATTTCCCGAACACGGCGGGCAGCTTGTATTTCAGCTCAGGCATCAGGTTCGCCTTGTCCACGATGTAGGCAGGCATCTCCTTCCCGACGTTCCGGGATATCTCAAATACCGCCTGGTACTCGTTTAGCCTGCCGAAGTGACGTTGCGCCAGTTCCCAGTTTAGGTAAGGGGTCACGGGTTTGTTCCGGGTGTAGTAGCTGACATCGTTCCCCAGCACCAGCACCGTGGCCCCCTGCATCGGCAGCGCCTGCTCCTGCAGCAGCAGCGGCGACTCGTCGAGCAGCAGAAACCGGCCAATGCCCACCACCTGCCTGTACCGTAGCACCAGCACCGAGACCAGCACTATCACCATCACCAGGTTGAGCTGCCATGGCTTGCGGCGGGAGGTGAAGAAGAACTGGCTGAAATAAGCAATCGGCGGCAGCACCAGTATAAACGTCGCCACGGAGATCTCGGCGCGCGTGAAGATGACAAGCAGGCTGGTGAAGAGCCATACCCACATCAGCTGCTGAAACTTTACCTGGAACACGAGGCGCTGCGGCAGCGAAACCACACTCAGCAACGAGAGCAGGAGCACAGCGGTCGGTACCGCCATCAGGATGGCCACATCGGCGGGAGGCCTCAGGAAGGCTACCTTCAGCTGCCAGGGGCGCAGCAGGTGCATCTCCAGAAACTCCTGCGTGGTGTTGGTGTAGAGGTAGTAGGTAAGCAGCACCGCGTACGGAAAGAGGAAGCCGCAGAGCATCAGCAGCATGCTCCGGAAGGTGCTGGAGGCAAAAAAGATAACCGCAAAAATTCCCACCAGCAGGAACACCGCCAGCGGCAGGTAGCTCATCGCGGCCAGCCCCAGCATAAAGCCCCCCACAAACAGCCTGTTGTTATCAAACCCCTCATGGGACAGCGTAATGATATATGGCAGCGAGAGAATGATGAACGTGTTGCCGATGAGCAGGGGCGTGAGCATGTTCAGTTCGAACGAGATGCTGCCCAGGATCAGGTAGAGCAGGGCCGGCAGGTAGTCTTTGGAGGCATATACGTTGTGCCGGTTCAGGGTCACGTTCAGGAGCAGCGCCTGCAGCAGTAGCAAGGCCAGCGCCGCGAGCCGGTAAGCCAGGAAGGAGCGCCCCGCCAGCATGTCAATCAGCCAGAACACCAGCGTCGAGAAGGGCGCCGTGTTGTCATATATGTCGTGGTACATGGTAAAGCCGTCGGCCAGGCGCTCCCCCACCAGCATGTGCAGCAGCTCGGGCGCGGTGCCCGGTATGCCCCACAGGATTAGCGGGAGCTGAATAGCGGCAAAAAGCAAAACCAGCAGGATCAGTCGGGAAGGCAGTATGCTTCGGAAGTAACTAATCAAGGAAAGACTGAGTTAGAAGGAACGATAACAATAGGCTACAGGCACTGGCCGGGCAACAGATGGCAGGCGGAGCGAGTGCTTCGCTGCCTGCGCCAACGGCAGTCGCCTTCGCCGGAAAACAACCCAAAGCCCCTAATCCTGAAATGAGTAAGGCGCTTTTGGGGTAAAAATGCGAAATTAATATGATATTTGCAGCTTCATATGGAAAGTAAAAGACAACAGAAGTTTTCGCGCCTGATTCAGAAAGAGTTGGCCGACATCTTTCAACGGGAGGTGCCGCACCTGTTTGGGGGCGCCTTTATCTCGGTGAGCGTGGTGCGTGTGTCGCCGGATCTGGGCCTGGCCAGGGTATACATAAGCCTGCTGCGCGCCCAGAACGCGGAGGCGGTGCTGTTAGAGGTGCGCACCAATACCAAAACCATCCGCCACCTGCTGGCCCAGCGCATCAAGAACCAGGTGCGCATTGTGCCCGAGCTGGCCTTCTTCCTCGACGACAGCGCCGAGTACGCTGCCCGCATCGACAAGCTGTTCGATAACCTCGAGATTCCGCCGGCCAGCGAGGAGGACGAGGAAACATACCCGAATAAATAGCCTTAGCCGCTTACCCCCTTATGCAGTACGACCCAATTAAGCGAGTGCTGGGCGATGCGTTCAACAAAACGCCTTTCCTGCGCCGCGTTTTTTTCAAGCTCCTGGACCTGCTCCTGCTGCGGACCTGGCATGTGCACAAAGAGCTGCGCGAGTGGGCCGCCGACCGCCGGGGCAAAGAGCAGCATATACTGGATGCCGGCTCCGGCTTTGGCCAGTACACCTATTACCTCTCCGGCATGAGCCGCAAGTGGAGCGTGCTGGCCGTGGACGTGAAGGAAGAGCAGATATCAGACAGCAACTGCTTTATCCGGGCCATTGGGCGGCACAACGTGCTGTTCCGGATCGCGGACCTGGTGAAGTACCGGCAGCCGAACAGCTACGACCTGATTCTTTCGGTGGATGTGATGGAGCATATACTCGAGGACGTGGAGGTGTTCCGCAATTTCCAGGCTTCGCTGCGCCCGGGGGGCATGCTGGTCATCTCCACCCCATCCGACCAGGGCGGCTCCGATGTGCACGCCGACGATGAGACCTCGTTTATAGAGGAGCACGTGCGCGACGGCTATAACATCCAGGAGATACAGGACAAACTGAAACTGGCTGGCTTCAGCAAGGTATATGCGCGCTACTCGTACGGCAAGCCGGGGCAGGTGTCTTGGCGCCTGTCGATGAAGTACCCGATGCTGTTGCTGAACGTCTCTAAAATTTTCTTCCTGCTGCTGCCGTTCTATTACCTCGTCACCTTCCCGATCAGTTTTGTGCTGAACTGGGTGGACGTGAACGGCGACCATAAGTCCGGCACCGGCCTGATTGTGAAAGCCTGGAAGTAATTTAATTGCTGGTTGTTGATTGTTGATTGTTAAAGTGCCTAATGGTTGTATGGCTGAATGGTTAAATTGTTGTTTTTTTATTTCTGCTTAAAGGCCAACCCCAACCATTTAACAGTTTAACCATTTAACAATGTAGCCATATAGCAATCAGCAACTAACAATCAACAACGAAACAGATGAACGTACCTTTTCTGATAGCGAAGCGATATTTTTTCTCCCGGCAGAAGAGGAACATCATCAGCATTATCTCCAATATTGCCATGATCGGGGTGGCCGTCGGCACCGCGGCGCTCATCATCGTGTTGTCCGTGTTCAACGGCCTGGAGGACCTGATCCGGGAAATTTACTCCAGCTTTGACCCGGACCTGAAGATAACGGCCATGCAAGGCAAGTCCTTTGAGACGGATACCGAGTTTATGAACCGCATCCGGGAAACGCCGGGCGTGGCGGTGGTGTCGGAGGTGATAGAAGACAATGCCCTGCTGCGCTACAACGAGCGGCAGATGGTGGTGAAGGTAAAGGGCGTAAGCGAGAATTTCTTTGAGCAGAACAAGATCGACTCTTCGGTGGTAGAGGGCCGCAGCGAACTCATATATAATAATGCGTACCATGCCCTGGTCGGTCGGGGCGTACAGTACCAACTCTCCATCAGGCCCTCCAACCTGTTCGTGCCGCTGCAGTTCATGTACCCGCGCAATACCAAGTTTAACCCGCTGAACCCTGAGGGGGCCTTCAACAGCCTGAACATAGCGCCCGGCGGCATTTTCGCCATCGAGCGGCAGTACGACGACTCCTATGTGTTCGTGCCCCTCAACTTTGCCGCCGAGCTGCTGGAGTATGGCCGCCGCCGCACCGCCCTGGAGATAAAGGTGGAGCAGACGGCGCAGGTCGCGCAGGTAAAGGCCGCGCTGCAGGAAGTGCTGGGCGACGCATTCAAGATACAGAACAGCGACGAGCAGCACACCAGCCTGCTGCGCGCCGTAAAGGTGGAGAAGCTGTTCGTGTTCATCACCTTTGCCTTTATTCTCGGCATTGCCTCCCTCAACATCTTCTTCTCCCTTTCCATGCTGGTGATAGACAAGAAAAAAGACATCGCCATCCTGGCTTCCATGGGGGCCACGGCCAGCACCATACGCAACATATTCTTGTTTGAAGGGGCTTTAGTGGCCTTTATCGGGGCCGCCTATGGCCTCTCTACCGGCATGCTGATCTGCAACCTGCAGCAAACATTCGGGTTGGTGAGCATGGGCATGGCCACCTCCGTGGTGGAGGCCTACCCGGTGAAGATGGAGGTGGAAGACTTCGTGATGACGGGGCTTGCCATCGTTGTCATCACCCTGCTTGTTTCTATTCGGCCTGCCCGCAAGGCCGCCGCAATGTCGGTAACGGAGAACCTCTAACTTATTTCCTCCCCCCTTTCAGGCGCGTGCTGCACACAGCGGCTGGTGAAACACGGGCATTCTGCTCTGAGAATGCCGGTTAATTGGTAGACGATGCCAGGCGCGTGGCGAAAAGCTGTTTTTTTGATAGGAATTGAGCAGCGTGCAACCTAAATTTGGTGTCCTAAAAACCGTTTTGTGGCATGAAAGTCTACACCACGCAACCTTTTCAGGTTATTTATTCGCTCTTTGAGCACGAGTACCTGGGGTACCTGTTCGAATCTTTCGTGGTGCAGGTCAACTCAAAAGGCCAGCTGACTTTACAGCACCAGAATATCTCTGCCAAAAATGCGGAGGAGTTTTCTTCGCGCCTGGATGCCGAGGACTTCAAACTCATCTCCCTCATGGACCAGGTGCAGCAGGACGCGGTGCTGAAGCGCTTCTCGTCTAAAAGAATGACACCCGTGGATTTCTTCCTGAAAGTGTATGACCCGGAGAAAGGAGACAAGGCGCTGCAGGAAACCATCAGCCACTATATACAGGGGCGCATGGGCAAAATAATGGAACTGCTCCGCAATAAGATGACCTTCATCATGGGCAAGGACGGGGAGCCCACCTGGAAGCGCATCCAGATCGCCCCGGAGAAGGCGACGGTGCTCTTCCATTTCATGCGCAACGCCGATAATACCCATTATTTCCCAACCCTGAAATACGCCGGGCAGAAGCTCGAGTTCCAGTACAGGAACGCCACCCTGATATGCTATGAGCCTGCCTGGCTGATGCTGAACGACGTGATATATAGCTTTGAGAAAGAGGTGGACGGGAAAAAGCTGCAACCTTTCCTCAACAAGAAGTTTATCGTGGTGCCCCGCTCGGTAGAGGAAAACTACTACAGCAAATTTGTGGCGCCGCTGGTAGAGCTGTTTGATGTGCATGCCAAAGGGTTTGCCATCCGGGACGAGAAATATGTGCCCAGCCCATTCCTTACCTTCTCAGAGATAGCCGCCGCCGAGGCGCCTGTTGCCAAAGCATATGCGGGCAACGGCGATGGCAGGGCGGAGCGCGGTGCGCCGCCCACCAGCAAAATCCTCTTCGACCTGTCGTTTCAGTACGGGGAGTATATGGTGCATACGCAGTCGGCGGGCAAGCGCATCAGCGTGAGCATGGAGAAAACAGCGGATTCCTATATCTTCCACAAGCTTATCCGCGACCTCAACCACGAGAAATCCTTTACGAAAGAACTGAACAAGCGCGCGCTGGAGGTAAAGAACGGGCAGGCCGTGCTGGATAAGAGCGATGCCTTCTCGTGGCTGAGCAACAACCTGTCGGAGCTGGAGGAACTCGGCTTTACGGTGCGGCAGTCGGAGAAGAGCGGCAAGAACTACTTTATCGGGGAGATAACCCTGGATGTGGGCATCACGGAGAAAAACGACTGGTTCGACATATATGGCACGGTGCGTTTCGGGGAGTTCGAGATCCCGTTCATCCGCCTCAAAAACCATATCCTCACTAAAAACAACGAGTTTCTGCTGCCCAACGGGCAAGTAGCGATCATTCCGGAAGAGTGGTTTACGCAGTACATCGAGCTGTTTGCTTTCTCAGAGGGCGAAGACCACCTGACGCTGCGGAAGCACCACATGGCGCTGGTAAACGACCTGCAGGAGGGCAACCTGGCAACCGTGGTGATGTCGCGGAAGCTGGAGAAGCTGCGCGAGTTCGAAACCATCGAAGACCAGCCGCTGCCGGCTGGCTTTGTGGGCGAACTGCGCCCCTATCAGAAAGCAGGCTATAACTGGCTGCACTTTGTACAGAATTACAAGTTCGGCGGCTGCCTGGCCGACGATATGGGCCTGGGGAAAACCGTGCAGACACTGGCCATGCTGCAGCAGCGCAAAGAGAGCGGTGCCGGCACAGCCTCGCTGTTGGCCATGCCCACCTCGCTGGTATATAACTGGCTGAACGAGGCTCAGAAATTCACGCCTAGCCTGCGCATCATGACCTACACCGGCACCTACCGCGACAAAAACGTGGAGCAGTTCCAGAACTACGATGTGATCCTGACTTCCTATGGCATTGTGCGCCTCGATGCGGAGCTGCTGAAGACCTATTACTTCGATTATATTATCCTCGACGAGTCGCAGGCCATTAAAAACCCGGATTCCAGCACCTCCCGCGCCGTGCGGTCGCTAAAATCGCGGCACCGGCTTATCCTGACGGGCACGCCCGTAGAGAACAGTACCATGGACCTGTGGGCGCAGATGTCGTTCATCAACCCCGGCCTGCTGGGCAACCAGCACTTTTTCCGGAAAGAGTTTCTGAAGCCGATTGAGAAGGAGAAGGACGAACACAAGACACGCCGCCTGCACGCGCTCATCAAGCCGTTTATCCTGCGCCGGCACAAGTCGCAGGTGGCCAAAGAGCTGCCGGAGAAGATAGAGCACACCACCTTCTGCAAGATGACGGAGGAGCAGGAGCAGGCCTACGAGGAAACGAAATCCTTTTACCGCAACAAGATCCTGACGAACCTGGAGGAGCACGGGCCCGGCAACACGCAGTTCATGCTCTTGCAGGGCCTCACCAAGCTGCGCCAGATCGCCAACCACCCGCTGATGACGGACCCCGGCTACGAAGGCGAGTCGGGCAAGATGAAGGAGGTGGTGCGCATGACCAAAAGCGTGGTGGCGAAAGGGCACAAAGTGCTTATCTTCAGTCAATTCGTGAAGCACCTCGAGATCATCCGCAAAGTGCTGAATGAGCGGCATATAACCTACGCTTACCTGGATGGCAACACCCGGAACCGGCAGGAGCAGGTGGAGCTTTTTCAGCAGGACGCAAGCATACAGGTGTTCCTGATCTCGCTCAAGGCCGGAGGCGTGGGCCTGAACCTGACCGCTGCGGATTACGTGTTTATCCTGGACCCGTGGTGGAACCCCGCCGTAGAGGCGCAGGCCGTGGATCGCGCGCACCGCATCGGGCAGCAGAACACCGTCTTCACTTATAAATTCATCACTAAAGACACCGTAGAGGAAAAGATCCTGGCGCTGCAGAACCGCAAGATCCAGTTGGTGACCGACCTGATCAGCACCGATGAAACCATCATCAAAAGCCTGACGAAAGACGACATCGACAACCTGCTGAGTTAGTTTGGTTGCTGGTTGGTGGTTGGTGATTGTTGATTGATGAGTAAAGGTTAAATGGCTGAAAGGTTAAATTGTTGGACTCTGAAAACATACATATGAATCCGCTGTAGGTATAACTGTAGCGGATTTTTCTTTTATAGCCATATATAACTTTCGCCTCAAGTCGCGGTTTAAGCAGTAGCTATATATAACTCCCCTCCTTAGACAAGGAGGGGCAGGGGTGGTTTGACTAAGGAAACGTGGCTCTCCCGCACGACGCGTCACTGGTTAGATACCGGTAATAACCAGCAAACGACAACCAGCTATCAACAACCAGCAAATCTATATGCGCATCCACCTCAAAACAGCCGTACAGCAGGACTATATAACCGTGTTCAACGCCTTTGATGAACAGCTGTTCCGGAAGCTGGCGCCGCCCTACCCGCGCCTGAAGCTGCTGCGTTTCGACGGCAGCATGCCCGGCGACGTGGTGGAGGTAGAGCTGCAGACGGGCTTCAAGTCTTTTCGCTGGACCAGCCTGATCACCGAACGGCAAGTGACGGATACGCAAGCCTATTTTGTGGACCTGGGCCAGGTGCTGCCCCCTCCCCTGCGCTACTGGCAACACAAGCACCTGATCACCAAATACGGCAGCGGCGCTGTCATCCATGATATCATCACCTACAGCACCGGCATCAAAGCCCTGGACCTGCTGCTTTACCCGCTCCTGCTGGGGCAGTTCTCCATGCGCAAGCCTGTGTACAGGAAAGTGTTCGGGAAAGCGTTTTAACTGCCTTTTTTCACCTGTTCATGATGCTCCGGGTGGCGTTGCCACATCACTGCAAAACCTTTTCAGCCTCCTGTAGTTAGCTGTACAAAAGAGCAAATTCCGTATATTAAGGCATGAAGAAAGCAGCCATCGTTGGAGCAGGTATCGGGGGTATTGCGGCGTCTGTCCGGTTGGCCCTGAAAGGTTACCAGGTGACGGTATATGAGGCCAACGAAAGCTTTGGCGGCAAGATGCACGAGTTCTGGCTGGGCGGCTACCGCTTCGATGCCGGCCCTTCGCTGTTCACGCTGCCCCACCTCGTGGACGAGCTGTTTGAGTTGGCGGGGCGCAACCCGGCGGCCTATTTCTCCTATACCCGCCTCAACCCGATTACGCACTACTTCTGGCCCGATGGCAGCCACCTGAAAGCCTACGCCGAACCGAAGGAGTTTGCCCGGGAGGCAGAGCGGCAACTGGGGGTGCCGCAGCAGGATGTGCTGGAGGTGCTCGCCCGCAGCAGGCGGCTGTACAACGGCACGGCAGACACTTTCCTGAACAAGTCCCTGCACAAGGCGCGGACCTACCTGAGCCCGGATGTGCTGAAGGCGCTGGGCTGCCTCTCCGACCTTGGCCTGAACATCACCATGCACGACGCCAACGCGAAGAAGTTCAAAGACCCGCGCTTTGTGCAGCTCCTGGACCGCTTCGCCACCTACAACGGCTCCGACCCTTACCAGGCGCCGGGCACGCTCAACATCATCCCGCATCTCGAGCACAACATCGGGGCCTTCTACCCGCAAGGCGGCATGTACGCCATTGCATCGAGCCTGGTAAAGCTGGCGGAGGAGCTTGGGGTGGAGTTCCGGTACAGCGAGCCGGTGGAGCAGATCGTGACGCTGGCGGGCAAGGTGATGAGCGTGAAAACGAAGCACGGCAATTTTAACGCGGATGTGGTGGTCAGCAACATGGACGTGGTGCCCACGTACCGCAAGCTGCTCTCCGACCACCCGGCCCCGGAGAAAACACTGCAGCAGCCGCGCTCCAGCTCGGCCCTTATATACTACTGGGGCATCCGGAAGCAGTTCCGGGAGCTGCACCTGCATAACATCTTTTTCAGCAAGGATTACAGGGAGGAGTTTGAGCACATCTTCCAGCAAAAGACCGTCAGCCCTGACCCGACGGTATATATAAACATCACCTCCAAACTGGAACCCGGGGACGCCCCGCCTGGCTGCGAGAACTGGTTTGTGATGGTAAACGTGCCGCACCACCAGGGGCAGGACTGGCAGCAGCTGATCGCTGACACCAGGGCAAGCGTGTTGAGGAAGCTGAGCCGGATGCTGCATACGGATATAGCGCCGCTGATAGCACAGGAGCAGGTGCTGGACCCGCTGCTGATCGAGCGCCGCACCTCGTCTTTTGCGGGGGCCTTGTACGGCAGCAGCTCCAACAACCTGATGGCGGCTTTCCTGCGCCACCCCAATTTCAGCTCCCAGCTAGAGGGGCTGTACTTTTGCGGCGGCAGCGTGCACCCCGGTGGCGGTGTGCCGCTGTGCCTGCTCTCAGCTAAAATCGTGGGGGAGATGGTGCCGGCCGTGTTGCCGATAGAAGAAGTGTAGTGCCAGGAGGTTGTACCTGCCATAGAACTGACCCGTTTTGAGATGATCGTCCAAACAAAATGTGGTTTTTTGACTTGATGTTTGAGTCACTTTATATATGCCTGAGACTACACAGAAAGCCACTGCCTTACCTGATGCCGTGCAGCGGTACAGAAAATATGCCTTCCCTCTTGCGCTGGCCGTGCTGGTCATCTTCCACTGCGTGGGCATGTGGGGGCTGTTGCTGAGCGGCCGGCCCGAATTTTTCCAGCAGCTGACACCCATGAACCTGCTGCTGACGAATGCGCTGCTCTTTAGCTTCCACCGGCGCTGGAACAGTGCCTTTGTGCTTTTTGCAGCGGTGGTGTTTGCCGTTGGCTTTTTATCGGAGGTAATTGGGGTGCACACGGGCCTGCTGTTCGGCGACTACAGCTACGGCGCGGCATTGGGCGCCAAGCTATGGGAGGTGCCGCTGCTCATTGGCCTCAACTGGCTGATGCTGGTCTACGCCACGGGGCATATCAGCAATTATTTTAAGCTGCCCTGGCCTGTAAGGGCGCTGGTGGGCGCGGGGCTCATGGTGCTGCTGGATTATTTTATTGAGCCTGTCGCCATGCGGTACGACTTCTGGAGCTGGGAAGGGAACCATGTCCCCGTGTCTAACTTCATCGGCTGGTTTGGGGTGGCGCTGCTACTGCAGCTGTACTTTCAGAAGGCAGGCTTCTTTAAGCAGAACAGGCTGGCACCGTACGTGTACCTCGTGCAGCTGCTCTTTTTTATATGCCTCTACAGCTTGCTGTAGCCGTTCCCGGGAAACAACTGCGGAAAGCGCATCGGCAAGTGGTCAGGGCCACGTATATTTACAGGTATTTTTAACTTAGGAAAGGCGCTGAAGCTTTTCTTAGCATGTATGCGTAGCTATACTTACATTCAGGCACCATATACTTTTACAGGATAAAGCAGCTTTAAAATGACTTTATTAGAGACAATCTTGGGAGAGACCTTGCGCATTTTCAGGGTTGAGGGAATTGAGGCGAACTCCGAGGACGACCTCATCCGGAAATTAGATATCCGGAAGTCGACTTACCACGAGCTGTTCCACAACAAAGCCGACCTGGTGAAGCGCGTGATCGTTTTTGACATAGAAAAGCAAAAGGAAGAGCAGCGGCAGATGCTGTCGGGTGCCGCCAACCCGGTGGAAGAGATCATGCTCCTGCTGCGGAACGGTATTGCCCAGATGCAGGAAATAAACCCGCTCTATATAAGCGACCTGCAGCAGCACTACCCGGAGTCGTGGGCGCTGACGCTGGATTACCTGAGCAACCACTCGCAGTACGTTAACGCCGAAATCATAAACAGGGGCATTCTGGATGGTTATTTCCGGCGGGATATCAACTTGCAGCTGGTGACCAAGATCATCCTCGAACAGTTTTACATGATGATCAACCCGCTCATCTTTCCGCCTGACCGCTACAGCCTGCCCGAGGTGTTCCGGAGCATCTACCTGTATTACGTGCGGGGCATCTGCACAGACCAGGGCGGCAAAATGGCCGAGGGCTATTTTGCAAAAAACAACCTGTAGGGAAAGAGCCCCTTCTCCTGCGAGGCCATAACACAGGGCCTCTGAGCTGCAG
>NZ_BAABHC010000021.1:0-39880 GCF_039541895.1 Pontibacter saemangeumensis | reverse complement strand
GCCCGGCATATATGCCGGGCCGCCTGCTTTGAAAAAGGAAATAATATTAGCTGATGGAAACGCGCACTTTCTGTGTGTAGGCGCGCAGGGCGGATTTAAAGTCGGTGCCGTTGTCTTCCATCTCATTCAGGATCCAGACGGCGGCCAGCACGTGTGTCAGCTGCTCGCCTTCGTCCTCACCCTCCACCTCGATGGCGGGCTGCTGCTCGTCAACAATGGCGGCTTCGGCGGCCATCAGCTCTTCCATGTTGCTGTTTTCGACAAGTTTCTTGATTGCGGGTATTTTCATGGTTCTGGTTAAGCGTCTAATTTCAGGATCAGGTTACGAACGGCCTCTTCCTTGCTGGCGGCCACAGTGTCGAGGAGTTGCCCGCCTTTGAAAACGGCGAAGAACGGCAGGTTGGTGACACCCGCCATTTTACGGGCTTCAGGGCTGTTCTCGGCGTTCACATCCACGAAAGCGGTGTTTGCGAACAGCTCGTCGTCAGAGAGGCGCTTAAACTTGGGAGAGAACAAACGGCAGTTGCCACACCAGTCGGCGTAGTATTTCACCACCACTTTTTCGTTTGAGCTGAGTATCTCGTTAAAATCGTTGTCGGTTGCTTTTATAACGGCCATTTATATATACGGTCTTTAGGTAAAAAAAATGTTACGGGTGTTGCTTTGTGTTTCCGGGTGCAAAATTAATCGTTTTGGGTGAGACATGCAGGGATTTCCGGAAAGTATTCAGCGCGCTTTGTGCCGGGGTAGCCAAAATACCGGAAACGGGCGCGCCGGCTGAAACTATAAGCGGTGGCGGCAAGGTTATAGAGATGAATGATTTACGGCGAATGAACAACTTTTTAGCCGCAATTGTATTAAAGAAACTACACTGCAATTTCGTATCTTTGCAGTCTGAAACCAGAAAAGAGCAATGTTAGACAAGTTAGAAGCCATCAATCAGCGGTTCGAGGAGGTAGGCCAGTTGCTTATCCAGCCGGATGTGGCCAGCGACATGAAGAAATATAAGTCCCTGAACAAAGAGTACAAGGACCTTGAGAAGATAGTAGTGGAATACAAGAAGTACCTGAACATCCTGAGCAACATCGACAACGCCAAGCAGGTGATTGCCACCGAGAAGGATGAGGACTTCCGCGAGATGGCCAAGGAGGAGATGGACGAACTGCTGCCGAAGCGTGAGCAGATGGAGGATTTCCTGCGGGAGCTCCTGATCCCGAAAGACCCGAACGACAGCAAGGACATCATCATGGAGATCCGGGCGGGTGCCGGCGGCGACGAGGCCTCTATCTTCGCCGGTGACCTGTACCGCATGTACAGCCGCTTCGCGGAGCGGATGGGCTGGCGCGTGGAACTGATCGACGCCACCGAGGGTACTTCCGGCGGCTACAAGGAAATCATCGTGGGCATGTCCGGCGAAGACGTATATGGCAAGCTCAAGTTTGAGTCGGGGGTGCACCGCGTGCAGCGCGTGCCGGCCACCGAGACGCAGGGCCGCATCCACACGTCGGTAGCGTCGGTGGTGGTGCTGCCGGAGGTGGAGGAGTTCGACATCGAGCTCGACATGAACGACATTCGCAAGGACCTGTTCTGCTCTTCCGGCCCGGGCGGTCAGTCCGTGAACACGACCTACTCTGCCGTGCGCCTCACCCACATCCCGACCGGCCTTGTGGCGCAGTGCCAGGACCAGAAATCGCAGCTGAAGAACTTCGACAAGGCGCTGGCGGTGCTTCGCTCGCGTATATATGAGCAGGAGCTGGCCAAGAAAAACGAGGAAGAAGGCGCGCAGCGCAAGAGCATGGTGGGCGGCGGCGACCGCTCCGACAAGATCCGGACCTACAACTACCCGCAGGGCCGGGTAACGGACCACCGCATCGGCTACACGGTATATAACCTGCCCAGCGTAATGGACGGCGGCATCGAGGACTTTGTGGAGGAGCTGCGCATCGCAGAAAACGCCGAGAGACTGAAAGAAGGCGCCGCCGCATAATTATATTGCGGTGCGTTAAATCATATAGAAGAGGATGCAGCCCGGTGTATATAGCCGCCGCTGCATCCTCTTTTATTGTTAATTGCCGGTTGTTGATTGTTAAATGGTTGAATTGCTAAATGGCTGTAGAAGTTATAGATGGGTGAGGATGTAGAATACTTGTCTGACGGTAAAGCAAATAACAATCAACAATTTAACCATTTAACAATCATCAACCAACAACCAGCAATCAGCTACCAACGATCAAACAAATTGAAATACGCCCTCGCCCTTCTGCCTTTGCTCCTGCTGCTGAGCCTGCTTTCCTGCGAGCCCAGGGACGAGGTAATCACCGATGACCCGACGGCTGTGCTGGCGTTCTCTGGCGATACGGTGCTGTTCGACACGGTGTTCGTGAGCCGCGGCAGCATCACCAAACGCCTGAAGGTATATAACCGCAACGCCAAGGCCGTGCGCATCAGCGAGATTACGCTGGCGGGGGCGGCGGCTTCCCCCTACCAGCTTACGATCAACGGCGTGCAGAGCCCGCTGGCAAACAATGTGGAGCTGCGCGGCGGCGACAGCCTGTATGTGCTGGTGAAGGTGAACATTAACCCAACCAACGAGAACCAGCCTTTCCTGGTGGCGGATTCCATCCTGTTCCGGACAAACGGGCAGCAGCAGCACGTGAAGTTGTTGGCGTACGGGCAGAACGCCTATTTCCACCGGAAAGGGGCCATCGGCACGGCGCTGTGGGATAACGACAAGCCGCACGTGCTCCTCGACTCGGTACTGGTGCAGGAGGGTGCCACGCTCACCATCCGGAAGGGCAGCCATATATACGGCAGCAACAAGGCTGTGCTGCTCGTGAACGGGCGGCTGCTGGTGGAAGGTACGCCGGAGGAGCGCGTGGTCTTCAGCGGGTACAGGCGCGAAGAGGCGTACCAGGCGGCGCCGGGCCAGTGGGAAGGCATCCGCATCCTGACCAAAAGCGGAGACAACCAGATCCGGTACACCGATATTCGCAATACCCTGTATGGCCTGCGCATCGGGAATCCGGGCAAAGCCGGGACGCTCGTGGAAGGCTGCATTATCGCAGACGCTTATTTAGACGGCATCGTGGCGTTCACCTCTGATGTGCAGGTGCTCAACACGCTGATATATAACTGCGGCCAGTATGGCTTTGGGGGGCTGGGCGGCGGCAATTACGAAGTGCTCCACTCCACCATAGTGAGCTACCACAACAAACTGGTCCGTGAAACGCCGCTGTTTGTGGTTACCGACTTTATTCCCGGAACAGAGATAGAGGACAAGGCCACCTCGCTGCGCCTTACCAACTCCATCGTTTATTCCGACAGCCATGCCATGGAAGACGAGGTGTTGATCTCGCCGTTGAGCGCCGCGACAGAAATAAGCCACAACCTGCTCCGGACATCGGTCTATATACCGAATTGGCAGGAGAGCGATAACAAGCTGAACGCGGAGCCGAAATTTAAGAAGCCCGCCAAATTCGATTTCAGCCTCGACACCCTCTCCCCTGCCAGCAACGCGGCACACTACCTGCCTCGCCTGCCACTCGACCTGAAAGGCCAGGCCCGCAGCACCACGCAGCCCGACATGGGGGCTTTGGAGCGAACAATAGATTAGCGCGTATAAGAATGCCTCCCGCTATATATATGCTATATATAGCGGGAGGCATTCACTTATTCATCAACCCAATTCTTCAAAATAAGCTATGAAGTGGTTTCAGCGAGAAGTACGGTTGCCCGCCGTTAAAAGGGGCTTTCACCTCATCACAGACCTGCTGACGGCGCAACTGCCTGAACTGGAGGATATAAAGACCGGCCTGGCGCACGTTTTCATCAAGCACACCTCCGCCAGCCTGGCCATCAACGAAGACGCAGACCCCACCGTGCGCCAGGATTTTGAGAGCCATTTCAACCAGTTGGTGCCGGAGAACCAACCTTACTACCGCCACACCCTCGAAGGCCCCGACGACATGCCGGCGCACCTGAAGGCCGCGCTGCTCGGGAGCTCTGTCACCATCCCCATCACCAACGGCAAACTGAACATGGGCACCTGGCAGGGTATCTACCTCTGCGAACACCGTAACCAGGCCGCAAAGCGGACAGTGGTGGTTACGCTGCAGGGCGAGGCTTTTTAAGCGTTTCGCGTTCCGGATTACGAGTCGGTATATATGGGTATATATAGGTGCTGAGAGAAGCAGGCATAGATCAGCAACAGCCCTATAGCATCAGTCTATATGAGAAATCCTGTTTCTTGTGTCTTGAGACTTGTATCTCTCTTGCTCACCGAAGCACGCTCACCTTCCTGACCTCTGTGCCGTTGGAGCTCTTGATGCGGAGGATATAAATGCCTTGCGGCAGGTGGCGCACATCGAGGCGCAGCACACGGTCCTTGGTTTCCTCGCTTACCAGCACCTGGCCCGTTTGGTTGATGAGTTCCACGTGGCGCACCAGCACGCGGGCGGGCTGTTCCAGGGTGATAAAATCAGGAGCCGGGTTCGGGTACACCACCAGGTCACTTACCGTTACATGGATCAGGTTTTCCTTCACCTCGGTGCTGCTGTGGTTACCGTTCGTGATCGTGAGCATTACGCTGTACCTGCCCGGCCGGGGGTAGCTGATCACGGGGTGCTGCTCAGTAGACGTAGCCGGAATCCCTCCCTCAAATTCCCAGAGCCAGGTAGTCGGCCTGAGGCCCACAGAGGCATCCGTAAACCTGATGCTATTGCCTGCTATAGCCAGCGTGTCGATGGGCGAGGTTGTCTTGAAGTTGGAGCGGAGCGTGCCGCTGCAGGCTATGGAGTTGAGGAGGTTGCCGCGGGAGGTGGCCAGCATCGTTTGCATGTAGCTGGCCTGGCCTTTGGTGAAGAGGTTCATGCAGGCATCGTCGCTGTAGTCCATATAGTTCTGGTACATGTCGCCGAAGGGGCTGTCGTCGCAGGACGACTTGACACCCGTATTGCACCCGGTGTTCTCGGCCAGCTGGTTTGGGGTGTCGTCGATGCCGTCTGAGTCGGAGCAGGAGTAGCCGTTGCCCCACACATGCCCTAAGCCAAGCCAGTGGCCCACCTCGTGGGTTGCGGTGCGGCCCATGTTATAATTCGTGTCGAAGGCGTTGGCGGGTTGCGCGCCAACAGCTTTGTAGTGCAGCACAACGCCATCAACCCCTGCCCGCGCGCCCGGTGGGGAGGCATAGCCCAGGATCTCTCCTTTGATGTTGCAGACCCATATGTTCAGGTACTGATCCCTGTCCCACCCGGCTACGCCTCCCTTCTCCGAGTATTTCACGTTGTCGAAGGCGTACTCGAATGTGCTGGTGGTTTGGGTGCGGGTGATGCCCGTCGTGAGGTTGCCTTCGGGGTCCACAGAGGCCAGGCAGAATTCGATCCTGGTGTCGGCGGCAAGAGACCTGAAGTAGTCGGGTGTGTTGAGGGTATCGGCATTGAGCCGGCGGAAATCAGCGTTCAGCACCTCCAGCTGCGACAGCAGGGCGGCATCCGAGATATTCTCCGAATTGTCGTTATAAACCACATGAAACACCACCGGGATCGTGACCACGACATCAGCCTGCAGTGGCTGCCCTTGCCCCTGCTGCGCCAGCGACTGCTGTACTTTCCGCTGTAGGTCCTCCCGCCTCGCCCTAAAGCCCGGGTCCTGCGCCTGCTGCACCGCCATATAAGCCTCCGTGGCACAGGTGCGGCCGCGGTTATTGGCAGCAGTAGTAGGCTGCTGGGCAAAGCTGGCAATGGCAAGGCTTACAGAAAGCAGTGCCGTTAAAGTAAACGTGCGCATGCGGCAGGCATAAAATTCATCTCTCCACCAGGTGGTGCATCGTAAGGTCAAGATAACGAATTATGACGAATTAGCCGCTGTTAAGGATTGATATTTAAGGGCATGCGGTTACAGGTTGGCGTCAATCTGGTAGTGCAGCGAGTCGGAAAGCACCAACTTCTGGACCCCCTGGACGCGGTAGCCGGAGATATTGCCGCTGGAAGGGTCGGCGGTGAGCTGGATGTTGCGGCGCGAGTAGAACAGGATGTTCTGGTCCTGGATCAGGGCGTTCAGCTGGCGGAGCACCCTGTCGGGTGTCATCTCGAGGCGCAGGTAGTGCACCAGCGGCTCGGCATCCTCCACTCTGTTATATTCCAGCACGATGTTCCCATCAGGCAGCACCCGCTCCTCCCTGGTGTAGTATTCCTGCAGCGCCGGGCGGTTCAGGTCCGTCTCCGCAAACACCGACAGCTCGTCTTCCCAGTCAATCTCTGCGGTCTGGATGGTCTCAGTGGGCTTTTCCTCCGTCGTTACCGACTTCAGCACCATCGGCTTCTCGGCCTGCAGGCGCTCCTGCTGCTGCTCTATATAGGCGGCTAAGTTGTAAGAGTCGCTCGCTTCGGCGGTTGTGGGCGGGGCGGGGCGCTCACAGGAAGTTGTGGCCAGCAGCAGGCCCAAACATAATATGGGGATACGGTTGGCCACAGGCACTATCTGTTTATCAGCGATATCCCGCTCATTTCGGCAGGTTGCGGCAAGCCCATCAGCTCCAGAATGGTAGGCGCCAGATCCCCTAACTTCCCTTCGTGCAGCGCCCCCTTAAAATCGTTGCTCACCAGGATGCACGGCACCAGGTTGGTGGTGTGCGCCGTGTTGGGCGTGCCGTCCGGGTTGATCATCATGTCGGCGTTGCCGTGGTCCGCAATCACGATGGTGTCGTAGCCGTTTTCCAGGGCGGTTGTGATGACACGCGCCGCGCACTGGTCTACCACCTCACAAGCGATCACGGCGGCCTCAAACACGCCGGTGTGGCCCACCATATCCGGGTTGGCGAAGTTAAGGCATATAAAGTCGGCGCTCTTTTTCTCCAGCTCCGGCACGATGGCGTCGCGGATGTCGTAGGCGCTCATCTCGGGCTGCAGGTCATAGGTGGCTACCTTGGGCGACGGGCACATCAGGCGGCTCTCCCCTTCAAACACCGTTTCGCGCCCCCCCGAAAAGAAGAAGGTCACGTGCGGGTACTTCTCCGTTTCCGCAATCCGGATCTGCTTTTTCCCCGCCCTCGCCAGTACTTCGCCCAGCGTGTTGTTCAGGTTGTCTTTTTCAAAAATGGCCGCTACGTCCAGGAAGCTCTCATCGTAGTTGGTCATCATAATATAGTGCAGGTTCAGCTTGTGCATGTTCTGCTCGTGGAAGTCGCGCTGCGTGAGCGCATCCGTGATCTCGCGGCCACGGTCGGTGCGGAAGTTAAAGCAGATCACCACATCGCCGTCCTGGATGGTGGCAATCGGTTGCTGCTGGTCGTTCACCTTCACAATCGGCAGGATAAACTCATCGCTCACCCCCGCATTGTAAGAGTCCAGCATCGATTTGATGAGGTTCTGTGACGGGGTGCCGGTGCCGTGCACCATCAGGTCGTAGGCCAGCTTAATGCGCTCCCAGCGGTTGTCTCGGTCCATGGCGTAATAGCGCCCCACGATGGAGGCGATGGTGCCCGTGGTGTGCTCGAGGTGCTGCTCCAGTTCGTTTATGTACTTCACGCCCCCTTTCGGGTCGGTGTCGCGGCCATCGGTAAAGGCATGGATATATACGTCGTGCAGTTCCTGGTCGGCGGCCACGGAGCAAAGCGCTTTCAGGTGATTAATATGCGAGTGCACCCCCCCATCCGACAACAGCCCGATCAGGTGCACCGGTTTTTTGTTTTCCTTGGCGTAAGCGAAGGCGTTGGCAAGCACCGGCATAGAGGCCAGTTTTCGCTCGGCAATGGCCTTGTTAATGCGTACCAGGTCCTGGTACACCACGCGGCCGGCACCGATGTTCATGTGCCCCACCTCGGAGTTGCCCATCTGCCCTTCCGGCAAGCCCACCGCCTCGCCGGATGCCTGCAGCCTTGTGTTTGGATAGTTTGCGAGAAGGGAGTCAACGAAAGGCGTATTGGCCTTCGCGATCGCTGAAACTTCTGGATTGGTGCCAATGCCCCACCCATCCAATATCATTAAGAGAACCTTTTTATCCATGGTGCAAATATAGCTATAATCTTTATAATGTAAGGGCGACCTGACAATGTCTCCCTATAGCGGCTACTGCCTTCGCGGCTGCAAGGTTATAACACGGGCGATAAAAGAAAAATGCATTCCGCTCTATATTTTATTTTTTGAAGATTACAGCTAACTTAGGCACACGAACAAGTGGCGCTTTCTTGGCATAGTTTTGGATGATACCAGCCCAGGATTAAAACCTTAATATGAAAAACATTAAACTCCTTGTAGTAGCATTCTCTCTTGTGTTGGTGGCCGTGTTTTTATCGGCAGGGCAGGCTTTGGCGCAGGGCGATGCGATGAACAGCGTAAAGGCGGCCATGAAGATGGGGTCGGCCAAAGAGCTGTCGCGGAACTTCGGCAGCATGGTGGAGATTACCCTGGACGGCGGCGAAGCCACCAGCTACAGCAACACGCAGGCGGAGTTCGTGATGAAGAACTTTTTCGCTAAAAACGCCCCCGTGGACTTCAGCGTGAACCACAACGGCGCCTCTGACAAAGGGCAGTTGTATGCCATCGGCACCTATGCCTCCAAAGGAGACTCTTACACGGTGTTGATCCGGATGAAGTCGGCGAACGGCAAGTACTTGATCCACTCGATGAACTTTATTAAAGATTAAGCAGATATAAATAAGATTTTCAGGAAGGCCCGGTATATATACCGGGCCTTTTTTTATTTTTGCACCGTGAAACCGACCTACTTAACCCAACAAAGCATCAGCGAGTTTATCGCAAGAGCACTGGCCGAGGACGTCGGCGACGGCGACCACTCCTCGCTGGCGGCTATCCCGGCGGACGCGCAGAACCAGGCGCGGCTCCTGATCAAGGGGGAAGGCATCCTGGCGGGGGTAGAGCTGGCGGGCTATATCTTCAAAGCGGTAGACCCCAGCCTGCAGGTAGACGTGCTGCTGCAGGACGGAACGCCGGTGAAATACGGGGACATAGGCCTGACGGTAAGGGGCAGGGCGCAGTCTATCCTGACGGCGGAGCGCCTCGTGCTGAACTGCATGCAGCGCATGAGCGGCATTGCCACCTACACCCACTCCCTGGTGCAGCTGATCGAGGGAACCGGCGCCAAATTGCTGGACACCCGCAAAACCACCCCTAACTTCCGGCTGATGGAGAAATGGGCGGTGGTGATCGGAGGCGGCCATAACCATCGCTTCGGGCTGTATGACATGATCATGCTGAAGGACAACCACGTGGACTATGCCGGCGGCATACGGCAGGCCATCACCGCCACGCACCGCTACCTGCAGGAGAAGGGCAAGAGCCTGCAGATTGAGGTGGAGACGCGCACCCTGCAGGAGGTGAAGGAGGCGCTGGAGACAGGTGGCATCCATCGCATCATGCTGGATAACATGACTCCTGCCATGATGCGGGAGGCCGTGCAGCTGATCGGGGGAAAGTACGAGACGGAGGCTTCCGGCGGTATCACGGAGAAGACAATACGGGCCGTGGCGGAGACAGGCGTGGATTATATATCGGTGGGCGCGCTCACGCACTCTACCGGCAGCATGGACATCAGCCTGAAGGCTTATAAATAAATTCGCCTTACCTTTGCGGAGCCCGCCGCAGCGGTGATTTATATATAGTATCAACATTCGCTCTGCGGGTGGGCACCTGAAGAGAGAGTAGGCAGAGAACTGAATTTCGACTTTAATACCTATATGCAGCGACCAAATCAAAAGGGCTTCCGGCCCCCACAGGGGCCTCCCCCAGGCGGAATCCGGACAAAGAAGTACCAGTTAGACAAAGAGAAGTACACCAAGATGGCCCTGGTGAAGGTGTGGCGCCACGACTGGTGGTATGCCCTGATCCCGCTGGTTTTGCTGCTGCTGCCGGCTGTTTTCAGCTTCTCGTGGTGGTGGGTGGCCGCCGCCGTGGTGGTAACGATCCTGTTCGTGCTGCTCCGCTCGGCGCAGGTCATGGGCGTGACGCAGATAGAGCAGGGGAACCCCCTGTTCGAGAAGCTGACCTATGAGATCGACAACCGGCAGATACTGATGAAGCGCAACGAGCGCGAGGGCATGGCCCTGAACTGGGACATGATCCGGAAGGCCCAGCTGCAACAGGACGCTTACCTGCTGTGGCTGCAGCCCGCCGCCGATGCCCAGTTGCCGACAGGCTGGAAAGGCTGGGTGGCCCGAAACTTCGAGACGCCCATCTTCATTCACCTGCCGTTCCGCATCTTCAACAGCCCCAACGACGTGCGGCTGATGGAAAACCTGCTGCGCCGAAAGAACCTGCTGCCGAGCGCTCCAACAACCCAACCCTAAGGGATCACCGTAAATTAGTAAAACCGAGCGCCCTGCCAGCCCAATTGAAAGGAAGGCGCTTTTAATATGATATATAAACGTACAGAAATGAATAAAAACACAATAGCATCAGTAATCGCCGCGTGTGGTTTGTTTATGGCTTCCTGCGATACGCCCAAGGACCTGAGACCAGAGGATAAGGTTTCTGTGGACTTCGTAGAGCCGGGCACGCGCACCACCTATAATGTAGGCAAGGTAAACGAGGTGCACCCTCCGGCACATGACGGGGAGATCATGCCTAACCATGACCTGGGTGGAAACACCATGCAGAAAGGAGACAGTGTAATGGAAGTGACTGAAACGAACACTGCCGCAGGCGCCACGAAAGAATAGCCGGCTTTTGCATACTTCAGGCCTGCCGCTGCTTTTTGACTGAGCAGCGGCAGGCTTTTTTTGTCCCGTTGCGGTTGGCGCCGGCAACCATATTCCGGCCTATATAGGGTTTTAGGTGCGCGGGTTAAGATAAATCCTCTATATTTGCAACACAATTGCTTTTAGACCTACATGGCGCAACAGGAAGACGAGTGGTTCAGTACCTGGTTCGACTCTCCGTATTACCACGTACTGTACAACAACCGCGACCTGCAGGAGGCGCAACTGTTTATGGACAGGCTGCTGCACTACCTCCACCCCAAGCCGCATGAGCATATCCTGGACCTGGCCTGCGGGCAGGGCCGCCATGCCATTTATATAAACCGGAAGGGCTTTGAGGTGACCGGGATCGACCTCTCGGCGAAGAGCATCGCGCATGCCAGGCAGTCCGGCAACGAGCACCTGCATTTCGATGTGCATGACATGCGCCAGGTATATAAGCCGGCGTATTTCGATTTTGTCCTGAACCTGTTTACCAGCTTCGGCTATTTCGGCAACGAGACGGAGAACGTGGTGGCGCTTGCGGCCACCGCTGAGAGCCTGAAGCCGGGCGGAAAACTGGTCATCGATTTTATGAACACCGACAAAGTCATCAGCAATCTGGTGGCTGAGGAGGAAAAAGAGGTGCGCGGGATAAACTTCCGCATCACGCGGGGCGTAGAGAATGGCTTTGTAGTGAAAACCATCCGTTTTGCCGACGGCGAGCGGGAATACCAGTTTGAAGAGCGGGTGCGGGCATTGCGGGAGGAGAACTTCATGGAGTATTTCAGCATGGCGCGGCTGCGCCTGGTGGAGGTGTTCGGAGACTACAACCTTAACCCGTTCGGGCGCGAAGAAAGCGACCGGATGATATTCGTGCTAAAGAAATAACCGCTGATGATCATCGCCATACTCGTCCTGTTTTTTACAGTAGTGCTCTCAGGTTTTCTGGTGAAAGTGTTTCCGCCCCACAACAGCAAGTGGCTGAAAATCGCCTTGTCCTTCAGCGGCGCCTATCTTTTCACCATCACCATCATCCACCTGCTTCCCGATGTGCTCCAGAACGGCGCAACCCGGTCTAACGGGGTAGGATACTGGGTGCTGGCGGGTTTTTTCCTGCAGCTGGTGCTGGAGCTGTTCTCGCATGGCGTGGAGCACGGCCATATACACCACCACGAGGGCCGCGTGGGCTCAATGCCGTTCCTGCTGCTGGGCTCGCTGTTTGTGCATTCCTTCCTGGAGGGGAGCATTCTGGTGGAGTACGGGCAGCCGCATGCCGGCCACGCGCACGCTCACGCCAGCGACAGCTTTTACCTGGTGCTGCTGGGGGTGGCGCTGCACCACGTGCCGGCCGCCTTCGCGCTGATGTCGGTGCTGCTGTCGCGGCTGGAGAATTTTCGGAAGGCGTTTCTGTGGCTGCTGATCTTTGCGGTAGGCTCGCCGCTGGGTATCTTCTTCAGCAACGTGGTGCTGCCGCAGGAGGCGCCGGACGGGCTGGTGTACACGGCGCTGATGGGGCTGGTGGCGGGGAACTTCCTGCACATCTCCACCACCATCCTCTTCGAGACAAGCCCCGATCACCGCTTCAACCGCACCAAACTCATCGCCACGCTGTTTGGCCTGGCACTGGCCCTCGGCAGCGATTTTGTCTAAGCTTCTGGCGCCCCCTTCGTAGGAAAGGAATGTGACAGGGTCAGGAAGTTACAAATCCTGCGGGCTTTTCTGGAGCAGTTGCTGGCGTAGCTGCTGCTGGGAAGGCAGTGCCTTGGGATCGTCTTCCACCACAAACTTCAGCTCCACGGGTTCCTCTGCGGGAGTGAACCTCTCCCGGTGTAACTGGTCTTTCCGCACATAGGCCAATTCCACAGTGTCTTTTCCGTTTACCTCGATCAGGGGCTTAATCAACTGGTAAATGTTCTCCTCCGTCAGCGGTTCGCCGTTCACGGCATATAGGATATCGTATTTTTCCAGCCCGAAGGTATTATTCATAGGCTCGGCTATCCAGTAAAATTTCCTGTCCTTCTCGTAGCCCAGCCTGAACTCCCCAAAAGTGAGCTTTGTGCCCTGTTTCTGGTCTGCGTAGTCCCACCCGATCTTGCTGTAGTACTCCTCGTAAGGCAAGGGCTTGCTGCCGATCACATGGTCATCAAAAAACTGCCGTATCTCAGGGTGCGTCCTGGCCACGATCACATCAATCAGCTCCTCATCCTTGAAGGGTTTGTTGGGGCCGTACTGCTTCGAGAGATCCAGCATGAGCTCGCGCAATCCCGACTGGCCGTTGCTCAGCTCTTTGAGGCGGATGTCGAGCAGGAAGCCGATGAGCGCGCCCTTCAGGTACACGTTGCTGTACATTTCCTGGTATTCGGGCTCAATAATGCGGCGGCTCATCTCCGTGAAGGACACCTCCTTGTATTCACTTGCGCGGCGCATTTTGTCCATCATCTCCTCCCGGAACGCCTCGTATGTCTTCAGCCCCTCCTGCAACTGCACCAGGTGCGAGAAATACTCCGTCACGCCCTCATACAGCCACAGGTGCTGCGAGAGCTTTGGGTCTTTAAAGTCAAAGTACTCGATTTCCTCGCTGTGCACGTTCAGGGGCGTGAGGATGTGCAGGAACTCATGCGAGGCCACGTCCAGCACCATGCTGCGCAGGTCATCGCCGGTTTGCTCGGGCAAGAAGTACATGGAGCTGTAAGAGTGTTCCAGCGCGCCGAAGCCGCCGTATTTTGTCACCGCCGACTCGCTCATCTTCGGGAAGTACATGATGAACTGGTAGCGGTCCACGGGCATGCCCCCGAAGAAACTGGTGAGCGCCGTGGCCAGCGGTTGGATCATTTCGCTGATGCTGTCGGCCCTGACCAGGCCCGTTTCTGAGTGCACGGCCACCGAGACGGTCGTGTTGCCGGTACGGAAACTGGCGGTGTCGGGGCGGCTGTACATGATCGGGGCGTCGGCGAGCCGCACAAAGTCAGCGGCCTGCACCACGTCCTGCTCCGGCGACTGGCGCGTGACGGGCAGCGAGGTGGCGGCCAGCAGGTGCGGCGGCTTCTGCACGTTCAGGGTGTAGGGCAGCATTTTATATCCCTCCAGATAGCCGTAGAAGCCAAAATGGTTGATCACGAAGTTGCTGTTGGCCTCGATGTTGGTGCCACCCGGCTGGAAGATATAATTGTCGTCTTTCGCCACATCCCAGGTATCGTCCACGAGGTACTCGAGGCGGGCCAGCTTTTTCGCCTTCTCGATCACAAACAGGTTCTTCCCCTGCTGCGAGGTCTTCAGCTTCCGGCCTTTGGCATCGTAGGCCCTGAACTTGCTGATGAAGCGGCCATAGTCTTTTTTGGAGTAAGATCCCGGAATGACGCTGGGGATGATGTACGTGATCCTGTCTTCCTTCACTTCCGGCGTGTGCACCACCACTTTCACCTTGTCGTCCGTCACGTTTTTCAGGTCAAGCGACACATTATAGGCTTGCTGCGCCACAGCGAAAGAGGACAACAGGAGCAGCGGGCTGAGGAGGGAAATGCGTTTCATAGAGCAGGAAGTTTTTTGTAATGGCCAGCCGGCTATTGCACCGGTTGCTGGCGACTAAGTAAAGATAGAAAGTAAAATTTATTTTCTATATGTTGATGGCCGCCGGAACAGCAGTATTATATATAGTTTTATATATATAAGCAGGGCCTGGGGTAATCCCCGCCAAAACGCTGTTCCGGATGCAGATATGCGAACAGCGGCAAATAAAGCAACCCAACCGGTAAGGCTGGTGCAAGGAACGCTGTTGGGCCTATATATGCCGCGCGCAGCCCGGGAGAGGTATCCTATGGTATATAACAGGCTACACTTGCCGTTAGTGAAGGATATGTCTATATAAAAGGAAAGGCCGAAGCGGGAAAGCTTCGGCCGAACACACCTTAAACAATCAACTAAACTTTGTTTTGCACTGCAGTAGCGGCATTGCTGCTATTAGAACCACTTGGTTACAGAATTGTTTCGCTCTCAGCAGATTAGTTCCAGCGAATTTTCCCCGTACGTCTTTTTGATTCTTCTTTTGTGATACCCGATAGCACAGACATAGCGTTATCCTCCCTGAGGAGCATGCACTACTTCAAGCGCAACCGGAAAGGATTCGCGGTCAGGATGCAAACGGGAAACGGCAGTAATTACAGGATAGTGGAAAGCAACGTGGCTACGAGCGCCTTCACAGTCACCATTACGGGGCTGGAGTTCGGCATAGCGTCTGCACCGTCCTCCTGGGAGGAGAAGGCATTCCGGAGATAGGAGATGGGGCTATCCAGCACCTCCTCGTCCAGCACTGATTTGCTGGCGGGCTTGGTAGCAGCCTTTGGCTTCGCTTTCGCGGCTTTGGTACCACCCGGAACGTCAACGGCTGGCGGCTGTGTATCGGCTTGTTGTGTGGCAGTGGTTGTAGTAGCACTGCCGTTGGTGTTGGCCTGGGCAGTGGGCACGATCACCAGACACAGCAGGATAAGGGCTGCCATCGGTATAAATTCGCGTACTTGTTGCCACAGCTTTTTCATGCTCAAAAGTAATAATTTGATTTATACCAAACAAGAAATCAATAGGATAATCTGTAGAATATAGTTTGCTGTATTTTGTATATATGTACCTGACCATCAAGTGTATAGATGACGGTTACTGCTGCCTGCTTACTTAACAGGGGCTGGTTGAATAACTTTCAGTTCAACGGGTATAACGCCTGCCTTTATAAAGTCGAGCCGCCTGGCCGCTTTCTCCGACAAATCCACGATGCGGCCGCTGATAAATGGCCCTCTGTCTGTGATGCGCACTTTCACGCTCTTGCTGGTGCGCGTGTTCGTGACTTTTACTTTTGTGCCGAGGGGTAGCGTTCGGTGTGCCGCTGTCAGCTTGCCACGACGGTATTTCTCACCGTTGGCCATGGTGCGCCCCTGGAACTTGCGGGCATAATAAGAGGCCTTGCCCGACTCGGTATACCCCCGCTCCCCAAATGCCGGTGCTGAGCCAGCGCAGGAGCTAAGGCAGGCGGCTACGCAGCAGATCGCGACAGCACGCTTCGCCCAAAACGAAACAATGGGAAGTAGGGTGTTGAATAGGTGTAAAGGGGATGGCATAAACATATATAGAAATCGTATATTAAACGGAGACCTGCAGGATGAATTGCCTGATCTCCTCTGTTAATCTGCTGACGGCGACGTGCTCCAGGGGGTGGCGGGTGCCCGGCAGCACCTGGAGGCGGGCATCGGGCAGCAGCCGGTAGGCCCACAGCGTCTCCTCCACGCTCACCATCGTGTCCTGGTCCCCGACCGCCACCTGCACGGGCAGCTGCAGTTGCGGGAGATTTCCGGCAGTGAGCGTTGGCTGGTTGCCGAGGTGCAGCAGCATGTCAGCGGTTTTGCGCATCACCTGCTTCCAGTCCTGCGGGTGATGGCGTCGGGCCAGGGCGGCGGCAAAGGCGGGTACCTTCTCCGCCGTTTTCTCTGGGTTCAGTAGCTTTACCTCCTTTGCTGCCGCCTCTGCAGACCAGGCGAACTTGGTGGCAAGCGTATAAATGCTTCTCACGCGCTGCGGGTGGTGCAGCGCCAGGTGCAGGGCCACGTAGCCACCCATGCTGTAGCCGAAGATATGCGTGCTTTGGATTTGATTCTCCTCCAGAAACCGCAGCACGTCCTGCACAAACAACGCCATGCTGAACGGCTCCTGTGTTACAGCCCGGCCGCTATGCCCCGAAAAATCCAGCGCATATACTTTAAACTGCCCCTGCATCGCCTGGGCAAGCGGCGTTAACGTAGCGGCGGCGCCAAGGGCGCCGTGGAGCAGTAACAGGTTTTCCATGTGTTGGTGCAGCGTAGCCAAAGGTAAGGTTTGTTGGCGCAACCGCACAAGGCCTGGCATATAAACTCAACATCCCTGCACTGCCAGCCCCTGAGCCGATGAAAGAGGAATCAGCGGATGCAGGCGGAGAAGCACTAACTTTGCACGCAGGGCCTTTTACAATCCGAAGGCTCCTTCACAAAATTTGCCATGACCATAGAAGAACTGCAGGAACTGTGCGGGCGGCTGCCGGGTGTAACGGAGGATATAAAGTGGGAACAGGACCTGTGCTTCTGCGTAGGCGGAAAAATGTTCCTGGTGGTGGGCCTGGGCGCGGTGCCGACAACCGCCTCTTTTAAAGTATCGCCAGAAGAATTCGCGGAGATGACCACCCGCATCGGCTTTGCCCCGGCGCCTTACCTGGCAAGGTACCATTGGGTGCTGACAGAGAATATAAGATATCTTCGGAGAGAGGAATGGGAGCGGCATATCCGGCAATCGTATGCGTTGGTGGCTTTAAAGCTGCCGAAGAAACTACGGCAGGCCCTGCCGCTCTCCTGATTTGGTCTTCGCAGGTATATAGAAACACAGAAGCCGGAGCCGCACTATGTGCAACTCCGGCTTCTGTGCTTTTTGGAGAGCCGCCGGGCTATTGCTTCAGTTGGTAGTTATATACCTCCATGGCCTGCGTCAACTTGTCTTTCTGGAAGAGGTTGATCACGAACTGCGCGCCCAGTATGCCTGCCCCCGCATATACCAGCGGAGACACGTTCACGCTGCCGCCATTGTTCAGGTCCTGCGAGTTGCCGAAAGAGGATATGGCACCGGCAGCCAGCAAGCCCCCACCCAAGATGGTGACCCCTGTGTTTATCCACTTGTCTTTCTTGTACCTGCGCAGCAGGTTCATGCTGGAGGCATTGTCGGCCAGGGCCTGCTCCAGGTTCTGGTAGTCTACGAGGTAAAGCGGGCCATTGTCCTTCGAGAAGAAGTAAATGCGCCTGCGGCTGGTGCGCGGGCCGCCATAGCCGTAGCTGTAGGGCGAGTAGCCGTAGTCGTAGGTGGTGCGGCTGGTGTAAAAGCGGTCGATGCGCGGGCCGTCCAGGATGCGCTTGGCAAAGTCGTCGTAGCTGTTGCCGGCTTCCACACGGGCGAAAAAGCCTTCGTCGTTCAGGAAGGCGGCCACCATGCTGGGGTTGTACTTCAGCGTGTCGTCCACCAGAAAATGGCTTGACTTAAAGATCGGGGACTTGTACTGGATTCTGTTGCCATAGATTACCTCTCCGCTCTGGAGCTGTAAAAATTGCCTGCCGGGGGGCCGCCCGTTTCCGGTTTGGGCCAGGGTGCTGTAGCCAGTCAGCAGGCAGAGTATCAGGAGTAAGAAGCTGTTTTTCATCATTATAATTAACTTAAATAAGCCCGGATTATTGTACCGATTCTTCCTTGTTTCCGCTGTTAAAAGAGCATGAACAGCATCACGGCCATGCCCAGCAGGGACAGGTACACCCAGCGCATCAGGTGCCGGCGGTGCTTGCTGGGCACCATGTTGCTGATGAGCATCACTACAAATAAAAGACAAAGCAGGTACAATAGTATAAACGTAACCGCCTTTACCCAGTTGGGGACAATGGTGTTTTCGGCCTGATATTGGTCGCTGAGCCCGATATCCGAGAGGAGCCACTGTAGCCCGAGGAACACAACTACCTCAAAAACAATAAAGTAGAACAGCCAAAGCAGCCAACTGTATTTGCCAGAGTTCATATCCGTTACAGGCTTTTGAAGAAGTGAAAGCTCTTTACATGGAAGCCCTCGCGGAAGTAAAACCGATGGGCCGCGGCATTGGTGACGTAGGCGTCCAGCATCACAGTGTCGCAGCGGTGGCGCTGTGCCTCCTGCAGCATCCAGTCCGAGAGCAGCTTGCCCACCCCGGCAGAGCGGTGCGCGGCATCCACCACAAAGTTATCCGGCTCCAGGTATTTCCCGCTATACAGCTTCGCGCTGATCCAGAAGCCCGAGAGGCCGACGCAGTGGTCTGCGCCGTTAAAGGCCGCCACCATGCGATAGCCGTTTGGTAGCATGTGCTGCAGCAGTTCCTTGTAGCGCGGCAGGCCCATACCCGGGTTTAGCTGCAGGATGAGGGGGTGCTGCGCCAGCATTTGTTCTAACCCATGCAGTTCCTGCACGGTATAGGCGGTAGCGGTGTCTGTCGGTGGCAATGGCTGGGGCATGAGTTTGGGCAAAGGGGCCGGTTCAGGGCGTTCACTGTAACTTTCCGTAAGCAAATATAAGCGTATGAAATCAATAAGCAGCAGCAATAGCCTTGGCAGGCGGTTCCTCTAATTATTATTATCTTAAGATTCTTCTTGCACCTTTAGGGCTTTTTGAAACAAAACAATGCGTATAAACCGTTAGAGTACGTAGAAGACGTATTTAATATAAAAAATGCAAGGAGGTAGTAGGGATATGAGGTTAATACGTGATATAACATTGGAAAATTATAAATACTATAGCGACGGCTCGGTGCGGAAGATATTTAGTATCGGGTACGAGGGACTTAAAACCCTGATCTTCTACCAGGATGGCAAGAACATCTTTAAACTGGTAGTGGCGAAGGAAGACGATCCTCCGATAGTGATCGAGAAGGACATTACGCGGGCAGAGGCCTTCCGCCTGATGAACACCCGCCCCTGATTCGGGCGGGTTTATTGTTTAGGGCAGATTATGCGAGATGATGCCGCCATATATTCCCCCTTGCCACCCATGATCAGAATAAAAAACCGCTATTTCAGGATCGCAGCCATTGGCCTGGTGCTGCACATCCTGCTGCAGGCCGTATTGTTTTTTGTCGTGGACCCCTATTTTGCCTCTATCCTGTCTCCCTTATACCCCATTTGGTTCATCCTGTTTATAGTGGGGTGGCGGAAAGAGCACCCGCGCCGTTAGCCCCGGTTACACCCGCTGGGTCTGCAGGGCACCTCTTCTCTTCCACGCAAACATTTTTTAAATTAGCTGTGTTGTAGTTCCGGAACACCGGGCCCTTTACCCCCCTTCCCTGGCGGGGGACCGGCTTCAAAGCCAATGGAAACAAGCATGGGCAAAGCGGGCGCTCGTCGCCATCGTCATTTGCTCATGCAGATAGTTTGTAATTGTAGTGCCTATGTCTGAAGAAAATGTGATGAACAACGAGCACCACGTGCAACACATGTTCCTGCACGTGGAAAGCAGTGACGCAGTATGCATGTTGAATATAGCCGGACACCCGTACCGCCTCCGGGAATTAGTGTTTATGATGGTAGAGAACGGCTGCCGCGTGATGGCCTCATCAGCGGACGCCTACAAAACCTTTGACTTTGATAAGGAATCTGTGGAGGTGCATGATTTCCTCACCTCCATCATCAAAGCGAAATTCATATAACCGCCCTTGCCCTTAAAACAAAGAAGGCTGCCCGTTACGGCAGCCTTCTTTGTTTTGTCTTACAACTGTTTGATCTCTATTTCCCTGGGTTGGCCGGTGCTTTCGTAATACGGCAGTTTCACCATCAACTGGCCTTCTTTATATATGGCTTCCACGCGCCCCAGGTCTACTTGTGGGGGCAGCATAAACGTGGTGTTGAACAAAGGGGCCGCCATAGCCGGGTTTTCTTTACTCTGCAGCACCGAGAAAACGCTCAATTGGTTATTGTTCAGCACTACCTTGAACGCCGCCGGGTCTACGCTTGCCGCCCAGACATTGATAACAGCGCCTTTTTTATATTTTTTCACATCAACGTATGTTTCGCTCACGCCACCACCCAAGGTGTTCAGCAAGTCGATCTGCTGTGCTATATTCTTCAGGAACTCTCTGTCTTTTATCAATTTCATTTTCTTTCTCCTCTTTCGTGTTCGGGAAGAATAATGCAAAAGCGGTGCCAAGTAATAGGGGCCAGCCTGAGCGATGGCCGGCAAGTTTTTCGGTGTCAAAATGACTTGATGCGCTGGAAGAAATTTGCGGCGGAAAGCCATATTGTCACTTTTGGGGTGATAAGGCTACAGGTATAGTGCTACTGTTACAGCCTCTGCACGGTGGGTGCCGGCGTTTGCCTTTTCCATGAGCAACAGCATGCGTGTGTCTGGGCGTGGCTAAGAAGCAGGAGTTTGCCGATGCAGTTTATCCAATCTTTCATGAAGTATATAGAAGAAAATCCTCTGGTGTAGGGGGCTTATGTGGCTGCCTGAAAGGAGTTGAACACAACATCCTGGTTTCTGCTGCTGTTTCCAAAATCTGGAAACAGGGTGCCTATATACCCCTGTTTTTCCATATATGGGAAAGTGGTTATATATGCTTCTGCCCCAGAAATATTTTCCTGGCGCTTCCACCGCAATTTTACGGCTTGTACTGATTATGACAACCTGCTTGTTGTTAGCGCATTATATATAAATGCTATTGGGCTTGTTATGATTCTCCTGGTGCGGCAATGTGTTATATAGCAGAACACAGGCGCGCTGGCATGTTTCTTTCCTATAGAGAGGACATACAAGCACAAATCATGAAAAACTTTTACATTCTTCTCTTCGCTTTCTTAGGTTACACAATTGCCGCAGAAGCGCAGGTTATCGCCTACCACGAGAACTTCAACAACACCATCACCGGCGTATCGGGCAACTTTACACAGACTACGGCCGCCGCCTATTCGGATACGTTATATACCGCCGGCAGCAACATGCAGGCTAACGCCACCGCCAGCGAGCTGGTTATTGCTAACTACATTTCCACATACAACCTGCGAGATATCACCATCACCTGGAAAGACTACCGGACCCAGTACTGGAGAAGGACCAACGGAAAAGGGGAAATCTCGGAAACGGGCGGAAACAACCACACAAAAATCGACAATACGAACCCGGTAAGCCTGGAGTACAGCCTGAATGGAGCCCCCTATGTACATGTGGGCGAATACACGCAAAGTGCTGCGTTTTTCAGCTGGGGAGTTGTGAACAAGGGCGTGGCTATCAAATTGCCCGCTGCCTTAGAGAACCAGCCAAATGTGCGCTTCCGCTGGAAAATCAGCGTGAACAGCGCCAACACCGACTTCTACGCCATCGACGATGTCATGATCAAGGGTACGCCCGTGCTGGGCACATCCACTTTTGGCTGGAGCGGCCGGCCTCTGAACGAGGATCCCTTCACCGTTTCTGCAACCCCTGCAAACCCTTACCAGGTGGACGGTGTGGCACTGACGTGGCAGCGTGCAGCCATCGGGACAGGCGTTACCGTGCAGACGGCAGCCGTCGCGACCGATTTCCAGAAGAAAAAGACACTTACCCTGATTCAAACGGGTGCCTCGGCAAACACAGGCACGGAATTGAGCCTGCAGCTTAGCCAGAGCGTTTCCGGCCTTACCTTCTCTCTCCTCGATGTGGACCGCACTGGCGGGCAGTATAAAGACAAACTGGAGATAATCGGTTTCAATGGTACCCAAAGAGTGCCGGTGACAAAGAATAACATCCTGCCCCGCATATCCAATGAGTATAACAGCGGTTTGGTACTGGCGAAAGCAGACGGGGTGGATGCCAGGGTGACTTCTTCGAAGGGTGACGTGACCATCAGCTTTGTAGGGGACGTGAACAAGGTCGTGATCCGCTACTACAACGACGATGCGGCCAAAGGACGCCAGGGCATCGCCATCGCTGACTTATTCTGGGGAATGTATGACGCGCCCATCGGCACGCTTCCGGTGGAACTGGCAGCCTTCAAAGGCTATTCCCAGAATGGGAATGCGAAGCTTGTCTGGACAACTGCCTCCGAGACAGACAACGATAAGTTTGTGGTGGAGCGCAGCCTGGACGGCAGGAAGTTCGATCAGGTGGGCGAAGTAAAAGGAAAAGGAACCAGCAGCATCGCCAACAGCTACAGCTTTACGGACACCGACCCGGCCGCCGGCACCAACTATTACCGCCTGCGCCAGGTAGACTTCGACGGGACAGCGGACTTTTCTCACATCGTGGCGCTGGAGTTCGCGCAGCAGGCCGGTTTGTCTCCGGCTGCCCTCGCCACGGTGTACCCGACCGCCGCCACCTCTGAGGTAACCATAAAGCTTTATTCCAAAGCGAGTGCGGGCATTGTAGTGGTGGATGCCACGGGCAGAACAGTGGCGCAGTTTGCAAACGTGGCCGGGGGCGAGCTGGTGGTGCCCGTGCAAAACCTCAACAAAGGGATGTACTTTGTAACCGTAACGGACGGGCAGCAGCGCGAGACGCAGCGCTTTATGAAGAGATAGTATACTCAAGGCAACCAACCTGCAGCGGAGCCCTTGCCTGAACAGGCGGGGCTTTTCTGTTGCCGGGGCAGCGGATATATAACGATGAGGCGACGGCCCCGTACAAAATATTAGAACCAACTGATTAAAAGCTATGAAAATAAGAATGACAACTGCTATTTTATTAGCTGCCGGCCTGATGGCGGGCTGCAACGAAACCAGCAAAGAGATAGACAATGCCGAAGACGTGCGTGCGATTGCCGATGCCGACACCGCCGTTATGTATGAAGAAGAGAACCTGATGGCAGGCACCGTGCTCGAAGCGGACGAAGAAGAATTCAAAGAGGTTGACTTCAATGCCCCTGAGATTGAGGATGCAGAGCTCAAAAATGCCGGCGTGGAAGTGCGCGGCTCCGAAAGCTTCGTCATCTACTCGCTTGGCGAAGATATCATGTTTGACACAGACAAAGCCCAGATCCGCGACAGCGGCGCAGAGAAGCTGCAAAGCGTGGTGGAGGATATAAAGGAGCGCAACATGGAAGGCACGATCCGGGTGTACGGCTTTACAGACGCCCGCGCCAGCGAAGCCTATAACAAAGAGTTAGGGAAAGAGCGCGCCCAGGCCGTGCAGAACTGGCTCCTCGAAAACAGCAAGTTCGACCAGAGCCGTATGAAAATTGTGTCGATGGGCGAGCAATACCCGGAGGCCACCAACGAGACAGCCGAAGGCCGCCAGCAAAACCGCCGTGTAGAGATTGTGGTGGTCAAGAAGCCGAATCAATAATATCGATAACTGACTGCTTCAGAAAGCGCTGCTGTCTGATGGCGCACAGAAAGGCAGGGGGAGGCACATCGTCTCCCCCTGCCTTTCTGTGCATCTCCGGCACCCGAAAACGCAACGGTTATATTATAATTCTCTATATTGAGGTATATTGAAGTGGCCTTTACCGGCCAAAGCCCCGGTTGATATATGAATAACATTTACTTTAGGAACAACTTCGTAAGCATATACTTCGATAAGGACTTCCGGATTGGCAAGGCAGTCTGGCGGGGAGACCTGATCGGTTCTGAGTTCAGGGAGGCGGTGCTGCTGTGCCTGGACCTGATAGACAGGCACAGCCTTGTTGGATGGCTAGGCGACAACCGGAAGATGAAATCCATACGCCCCGACGACCTGGAGTGGAGCCTGAAGCACTTTTTACCGCAACTGCTGGACAGTTCGCTGGTGCGACTGGCAAACATCCCCTCCCAGGACAGCGGTAACCGGGCGGCGGTGGAGGAGATGTACAATAAAAAGGGCAACGCAGGGAAGCTGCTGGTCCAGGATTTTGCCTTGGAAGAGGAGGCCATGGCATGGCTGCGGGAGACTTCCTGAAATAGGCGCAGCGCCGCTCAGGGTAACAGCGCTAACCTGCGTGTCGGCGGGGCTGCAGAATGCCTGGTGCGGGGTGCTCTGCCGCCTCCCGGCTTCTTCAATGTAAATTTATTGTTTTACATTACGTACACTAGTGCAGCACAAACAGGTGCCTGCTGCAGCGGAGCAGGTTTAGCTTAACCCAAGCCGATTATGTTGAAGTTATACTATGAGACGGAAGCGATACGCGTGAGTTACGACGAGGAACTGCAACTGGGCGTCGGGGAATGGAAGGGCTTTGTAAGCAGCAAAGACATGCAGGCCATAGCACTCCGCTCCCTGGAATTTGTAAATCAGTACGGCATTACCCGCTGGCTCGCCGATCGCCGGAAAATGAAGGCCATCCGGCAGCAGGCCCAGCAGTGGACGGTGGAGGAGTTTATCCCCAGATTGCTGGAGAGCCCGCTCCGGCGCATGGCCACCATCATGTCGGAAGACATTTTTAACCAGATGGCGATAGAGCAGATCCTGAAGCGCAGCGGTGGCCTCGGCGATATCGCGCTCCGCGATTTCGACAGTTTGCCGAAAGCGATGGAGTGGCTGAAACGGCCCATTGAAGCGGATAACTATATATAAGCAGGCGCCTCAGAAGGCAAAGGGCCATGGCCTCTCTCCTGCAGCCCGGTTATATACCCGGTTGCCATTTTGTTGTCTATATAGCGTAAAGCACCTTCTTTAATAGCCGCTGGTGCTGTCAGAATTGTTGTGTTGCCTGTCCCTTTTTTAGCTTCGGCCCCTCCCTCACCTAAAGCACAGACCCAGAATCAGCAGGCTTGTTTTGTACATCTTATTTATTATGGCTATAATCGTAGGAATTTTAACCATAATGAAACCATAGAGCAAAACGAAGCATGAAGAAAATTTACGGTTTAAGTTTAGCGTTGACGGTCGCAATGTCAGCTATACTATTTCTTTCAGGATGTCAAAACACAAACGAAGGGCAAATGCGGCACATAGTTGTTTTTAAATACAAGCCAGACGCTTCCCCTGCGCAGATTGATTCAGTAACCCAGGCCTTCGGTGAGCTGAAAAACAGCATTCCCGGTATCGTGGCCTTCGAGCACGGGGTGAACAACAGCCCGGAAAACAAGAACCTCGGCTTCACGCATGTGTATATGCTGACGTTTGAAGATGCGGCTGCCCGCGACGCGTATCTGCCGCATCCGGAGCACAAGAAGTTTGGCGCGCTGCTGGGCGAGCTTGGTGTGCTGGAAGATGCGTTTGTGGTGGATTATTCCCCTGCAGAATCGTTATAATACCGTTTCTCCGGATATATAAGCCTGTTCCGGATACGCAAAGAGTAAACGGATCTATAAAGCTTCGGCTATTATAGAAGGCAAGGTATATATAAACGCAAGAGCCGCTGATGATAAGTCAGCGGCTCTTGCCGTTCAGGGGCAGCTCTGTAACTGCAGCAGGGCCGCCTGAGTAGAGACAGGCAAAGCGGAGGCCTGGGGATATATTTTATGGCAGAATCTTCAGGGATATCACGGACACCTCCGGCTGTGGTGAAGAATGCAGGTGTGGCCCGTGTATTCCCTTTCCGGAAAAGCCTTTGCTTTAAAAAGGTTGTGTCCCGCTAAAGAATGCTGTGGTGTGGCTCTTTAACAGAGGAGCAGTATCACCCCGCTATGGTTGGTGTCGTACCTAGAATATAAGCGAACAAACTTTCAAGTATTATGAAAACTACTATAAAGCTTTGCCTTCTGACTTTGCTGGCTGTGTTCAGTTTTGGCTGCGACGATGAAGAGGATGATGTTGTGATACCAGGCCAGACGCTATCATATAACTTTGAGCAAGGCGCCGAAGGCTGGGAAGGCGGAATGGCCGACTTCCTGAAAGACTGGGACCGGAGCCGGTTCGAGTTCGGGTTTAGCCATGAGGCGCTTCCTGCCGAAGTGGAAGAAGATGGGATGGCGCTGAGAATCTCCGGGCGGAACATTAGCGACGACCTGTTCCTGTTTATGAAGAAGCAGGTAACCGGGCTTGAACCCAACCATACCTACCGTGTTACCTTTCAGATTGAGTTGGCCTCCAAATACCCTGAGCAATTTGCAGGAATAGGCGGCAGCCCCGGGGCAAGTGTTTACCTGAAGGCAGGCGGGGCTCCCATAGAGCCGATGCCCGTTGAAGAAGGGGATTATATCCGCATGAACATCGACAAGGGGAACCAGGCGCAGGGCGGGGAGGCGATGGTGGTGCTGGGCAACATCGGCATACCGGGCGATGAAGAAACATACCGGCTGATTCAGCGGGATAACCTGCAGGACCCGATCCAGATCACGACGGACAGCAATGGCAGCCTGTGGCTCATCATGGGCACCGACTCCGGCTTCGAAGGCACTACCACGCTTTACTATAACTCCGTGGAGGTACAGCTGATGGATTGATGTGGGCCTCGCGGCGATTGGTCCCGATCTGGCGGTGTCCGAAGGCCCCATGTGTCTAACGCTACGGAGCGACGGCCTTTCCTGCCAGATGCTCGCAGGAGCTGCGTACGCTGCGAGGTCGTTGTGCGATTGCTGTTACAAACCCATATAGGGTTACATGCAAAAGACGATCTCGCTGGAGCCGGGGACCTATTACCATCTATATACCCGCGGAAACAACAAGGAGACGCTGTTCAGGGACCCGGACAACTATGTCCTGTTCCTACAACTCGCCTGTTACAGGTGTGTTCCGCCGTTGTTGGTGAGAACACCATAGCCGTCAGGCTAAGGATAAAGGATGTCCTTTGGTGATGGTTCCGCCGTTGTTGGTGTTTTCACCAACAACTATCATCTCTGCATCAGACTTAGTCCATATAATGTGTCAGGAATCCAAAATCATCTTTATTCTCAAAGTAGAATCTGGCAGAGGAGTAAGGATATTCTTCCGGCAGAGCAGCTAGTTGCCACTTTTCCTGAATCGGATTCCGGTGTATATAGCTGAGCTTCTGTTCTGTAACCGCAGTAGAGAAGCAGTACACCGACAGCGGGTTTCGCTCCCATAGCTGGTATTGGCGGTCTTTGGCACCGACACGGAACTTCTCCAGTACTGCCGGGTGATTTCGGATCAGGTCATACTTGATTTGCTGCGCCGTAAACTTCATAAAATCCCGCTGCACGTCTTCCCGTTTGTGTGGCTCCTCCATTTTCCAGAGCAGGTGCAGGTGGTTCGGCATGATAACGAAGCCGTATACCTTCACACGTTTATGCTCCACCAGGTACTTTAGGCTCTCCAGGATAATCGCCTTGTACTTCTCTGGCTTCAGCAGGTGTTTCCACTCCAGTATAGTAGCGGTGAAGAAGGCGATGTGCCGTTGCTCGAACATGTGCTAAGTACTGCTGACGCGCGGTATAGGTTGTTTGGGTGGCGGTAGTGGTGAGGATGCGTGTTGTTTTACCGCTTTTGCCGTCACCTGCCGTGCCTTTGTTAGGATACATACCGTCTGCGGTTGTTGGTATGTGGGGGTTTATGCCGCTCCTGCTGTTCATGCCGCTCCTGCCGTTGTTGGCGTTTTTTCCCGCTGCTGTTGGTATGTCGCCGTTGTTGGCGTTCTTTCTCGCCGCTGTCGGTATTTCGCCTTTGTTGGTGTTTTCACTGTCAGAGCTAATCGGGTCGGCACGCGCCATCAACGCGGTGTTTCCATGCCGTCCATGCCGTTGTTGGTGTTTTTCACCAACAACCACTTTTCGCCTGCTAATGCGACAGCCCAGTTTTCGAGCTGCAGGTCGTGGTGGAAGGAGTTGTCGCTTCGTAGCTGCGGCTTAGTTGTTGGTGAAAACACCAACAACGGCGGGAAAGTCCGTCGCTTCGTGGCTCAGACGCTCGCGGGACCTTCGGACACCGCGAGGTCTTTGTTTAGTTATTCCATTTATACTATTTGATCTGACTTTTGATGAGCACTTCATATCTTTTTCTAACAAAGCTGTCAGACAAGTGTGCTGGAAACCCATCCAAGATCATTTCATACTTACGATAACCTATTGCTTTTGCCAAATAGCATTCATGAACAAAATTTAGATAACCAACAATACCAGCTAAGCAATCATGGAATTGTTTGAAATTTATTTCAGCATGCATGAATGTCTCAATGTCATTATAATTAGCCTTGATTCGCAATCTGTAGAGAATATCGAAAAGTGAAGTTGGTCCTAACTTTTTGGTGATTTCAAGCCATTGTGCCTTATTAAATTTTAGAGCTATTTGCTTAGAACCATTAGTCCTAATAGGATTATCAGACCTCTGTCTTTTATCCCTATGATATTCTGCTTTGTTTGATCGTGTAGATCTTAAAAATGATGCTATCTGAGATTGAACAGCAATTTCATCTTTTAATAATGAAAGTGCTTTCTTTGGCTGATGCAAAGGGAGGTTTTCGTAAGTATAATTCTTGTAGTTCCCTTCAGCGTAAAAGCTTATACATTTAGGATATGTATTGCGTTTAACCCTGTCCCCAAATCCCAGTATTATTTTATGATGTGAATCACTTGGATCTCCTGTAGCAAGACAAAAGGCATGCATGTTTAGGTAGCAAGAATAGTATGCTTGGGGGAAAGACCAATGTAATGCATATCTATAATAATCAGGTAATTCCTGCTTGCCTGTTAAATGAAGAGCATGCTCTGAACTCCATGAATTATATAGTACCTTTTTTACTCTTGCAAGGTCAAAGTCCTTTTTGCTAAAGAGCTTTTTCTCGAAGTAAGGTATCTTGTTTAAATCGTAATTGTCTTTATGACAAGTTAAATGGGTGCATAATGCATGAAAGTGATTAAGGAAAACTTGGGCGGGAATTGATAGTTTATCTTTTTTACCAGCTTCTTTTAACGGAGCCTCTATGGTTAGATACATAAAACTGTGACATTGATTTAGTGGCTAAAGTGAAAACAACAGTACTCCATCCGCTGACAAGACATCAGTAGTAACACAGGGTGCACTTGCATCAGGCAAAGAAAGAGGGAGAACTTAAATAGCCCTCCCTCCAATCTATTTTACGATCCGCAAGCCTCGCAAGCGTCCGGGTTATCCAAGCTACAGCTCATGTCGCTGCGGTTCTGGTCCTGCTGGCTATATACCGGCGACAGCGTCTCGGCGGCTTGTTTCTCCACCGTAAACTTGATGGCGTCTACCGCAGACTTGGTGCGCAGGTAGTACATGCCAGTCTTCAGGCCCTGCTTCCAGGCATGGAAGTGCATCGAGGTCAGTTTGCCGAAGTTCACGTTCTGCACGTGCAGGTTCAGCGACTGGCTCTGGCATATATAGGCACCACGGTCGGCGCTCATATCGATTACCGTGCGCTGGCTTATTTCCCACACCGTCTTGTACAGGTCCTTCACGTTCTGCGGGATGTTCGGGATATCCTGCACCGATCCGTTGGCGGCGATGATATCCTGCTTCATCTTGTCGTTCCAGATGCCCAGCGCGATCAGGTCTTTGAGCAGGTGCTTGTTCACCACCATAAACTCACCGGACAGCACGCGGCGCAGGTAGATGTTGGAGGTATAGGGCTCGAACGACTCGTTGTTGCCCAGGATCTGCGCCGTAGAGGCGGTTGGCATTGGCGCCACCAGCAGCGAGTTGCGTACCCCGTGCGTCATTACCTCCTGGCGAAGCTCCTCCCAGTCCCAACGGCCGGATGCTGGCGTTACGCCCCACATATCGAACTGGAACCTGCCTTCTGACAGCGGAGAACCTTTGAATGTCTCATAAGGGCCATTCTTTTTCGCCAGGTCCTTCGAAGCCGTCATGGCCGCAAAGTAGAGTGTCTCGAAGATGTCCTTGTTCAGCCCTTTGGCCTCGTCGCTCTCGAACGGCATGCGCAGGTGAATGAACGTATCGGCCAGCCCCTGCACACCCAACCCGATCGGACGGTGGCGCATGTTGGAGTTACGCGCCTCCGGCACCGGGTAGTAGTTGATGTCGATCACCTTGTTCAGGTTCACGGTGGCGTGATAGGTTACATCGAACAGCTTCTGGTGGTCGAACACCTTGTGGCCGTTCTCCTCCTTCACAAAGCGCGGCAGGGCCAGCGATGCGAGGTTACAAACTGCTATCTCGTCGTCGGACGTGTACTCCATTATCTCGGTGCACAGGTTCGAGCTCTTGATCGTGCCCAGGTTCTGCTGGTTGCTCTTGCGGTTTGCGTGGTCCTTGTACAGCATGTAAGGCGTACCCGTCTCCACCTGCGACTCCAGCACGGCAAACCACAGTTCCTGCGCTTTCACCGTTTTGCGGGCGCGGCCCTCGCGCTCGTACTTCTCGTAGAGGCGCTCGAAATCCTTGCCCCAGCAGTCGGCCAGGCCCGGTGCCTCGTTCGGGCAGAACAGGCTCCAGTTGCCGTTGTCTTCCACGCGCTGCATAAACAGGTCGGGCGTCCAGAGCGCGTAGAACAGGTCGCGGGCGCGGTTTTCCTCCTTGCCGTGGTTCTTCTTCAGGTCCAGGAATTCGAAAATGTCCGCGTGCCACGGCTCCAGGTATATGGCGAAGGCGCCTTTACGCTTGCCGCCGCCCTGGTCCACGTAACGGGCCGTGTCGTTAAACACCTTCAGCATCGGGATGATACCGTTGGATGTGCCGTTGGTGCCCTTTATATAGGAGCCCGTGGCGCGCACGTTGTGGATGCTGAGGCCGATTCCGCCGGCGCTCTGTGAGATCTGCGCGCAGTTTTTCAGCGTGTCATAGATACCCGGGATGCTGTCGTTCTTCATCGTCAGGAGGAAGCACGACGACAGCTGCGGTTTCGGCGTGCCGGCGTTGAACAATGTTGGCGTGGCGTGGGTAAACCACTTCTCAGACATCAGGTTATAGGTTTCAATGGCAGATTCGATGTCTTCCTTGTGGATACCCACGGCGACACGCATCAACATATGCTGCGGGCGCTCCACGATCTTGCCGTCCAGGCGAAGCAGGTAAGAGCGCTCCAGAGTCTTGTATCCGAAGTAATCGTAGTTGTAATCACGGTCGTAGATGATGGTGGAGTCCAGCAGGGCGGCGTGCTTGCGCACGATCTCATACACGTCCTTGGCAATCAGCGACGCGTTCTCCCCCGTTTTCGGGTCCTCGTACGTGTAGAGGCGCTTCATGGTGTTGGAGAACGACTTGCTCGTCACCTTGTGCAGGTTAGAGATGGCAATGCGTGCCGCCAGCACTGCGTAATCGGGGTGCTTGGTGGTGAGGGAGGCCGCCGTTTCGGCAGCCAGGTTATCCAACTCCACCGTGGTCACGCCATCATAGATGCCGTCGATCACTTTTTTGGCCACCTCAATCGGCGACACATAATCCATGTGCAGGCCATAGCACAACTTTTCGATGCGAGCCGTAATCTTATCGAATTTAACGGATTCGCGTCTGCCGTCTCGTTTAACTACTAACATAGGCGTATAAAATTTGCGGGTTCTAAAGGCCCGGGTTTAGTAAATAGGTACAGGATAAAGCGCTGCCGTTGCAGGCGCCGGTTACTATAGGTGCAGTACACAATCAGCCCATACGCTTCTGGCGTTATAAGACGTTGTAATACAATTGTTTGTGGGTTTAGCCAAATGCCTCTCCTATATAGCTGCCTTCTATATAGATCAGAGCATCCCGGCCATGCGGCACTGCTGCCGTCTGCTGCTTTGGAGTGGGCCTGCAGCGGCCTTTTGCCTGCTGCGGCCCCCAATGCAATGTAAGCGTGAATCAGGAGGAGGAAAAGAGGCGGGTTTTCCCCTTTGGCCTCCTAAACATACTAAGTTTTTGCTATATACTAAAAGTCTTCGTCCAGCGAGAAAACCTTTTTGTCCTTGTCGCCGCCAACGCCTGCTTTCTGGTACTCGCCCACGCGCTTCTCGAAGAAGTTCGTCTTGCCCTGCAGCGAGATCATCTCCATAAAATCGAATGGGTTGGTGGAGTTATATACCTTTTTGCAGCCCAGTTCGCCCAGCAGGCGGTCGGCCACAAACTCGATGTACTGGCTCATCAGCTTGGCATTCATCCCGATCAGGTCCACTGGCAGAGCGTCTGTCACAAATTCCTGCTCAATGCTCACGGCGTCACGGATAATCTCCTGCACGCGCTCCTCCGGCAGCTTGTTCACCAGCATCTTGTACAGGAGGCAGGCAAAGTCGCAGTGCAGGCCTTCGTCACGGCTGATCAGCTCGTTCGAGAAGGTCAGGCCGGGCATCAGGCCGCGCTTCTTCATCCAGAAGATAGAGCAGAAAGAGCCGGAAAAGAAAATACCCTCCACCGCGGCGAAAGCGATCAGGCGCTCGGCAAACTTCTCACTCTCGATCCACTTCAGCGCCCACGCTCCTTTTTTGCCCACCGCCGGCACCGTCTCCAGCGCGTTGAACAGGTGGTCTTTCTCGCTCTGCTTCTTCACATAGGTATCGATCAGCAACGAGTACGTCTCAGAGTGGATGTTCTCCATCATGATCTGGAAGCCATAGAAGCACCGCGCCTCCGGTATCTGCACCTCATTCATGAAGTTCACGGCCAGGTTCTCGTTCACGATGCCGTCCGAGGCCGCGAAGAAAGCCAGCACGTGGCTGATGAAGTGGCGCTCGCCGTCGTTCAGGTTCTCCCAGTCCTTCAGGTCCTGGCTCAGGTCGATCTCTTCGGCTGTCCAGAAGCTGGCCTCAGCCTTCTTGTACATCTGCCACACCTCATCATTCTGAATCGGAAACAAGACGAAGCGGTTGGGATTCTCTTTCAGTATTGGCTCCATGTCACTCATATATATAGCTTGTAAAAGGTTTGGTAAGAACGTTTGTTCTCAAAACTCCCGGCAGCCGAATATGTTTAGCCGTCGCTTTGCAGGAATGGCTGCTATATCAGGAGTTCAAATATATAGAATTGAACTTGAAAATCGGGGCGAAAGTTGTTCAATTTATGCACACCCTCTCAGAGGGTGGAAAAGGCTATTTTCGGGGGTAATGCACATAGTTATCCACAGCGTGGATAACATATATAAATCATATATAATTGATGTAAAATATTGAAATGTATGCATATAGCGCATGTTCAGGGGGAGATTAGCCCGCTGGGGGCGGGTTTGGGCGGTGGTGGTGTGGGCCAGCTGGGAGCAACAAGGCCATGGAGCAGAAGTGTGTAACGCCGCAGGCGGATTACGCAGACTGTAGTGCAATTTGTGGAAAACCTTCACTTTAACGTTTGGATATAACTTGCTATTTTTTAACGGCATAAAGCGGTTTTTAACAGCTTGTCCAAATGGTGGCGCAGATGTTAACACGGTTATCCACAAAAACGTACACAGCGGGTGTGCAAGGCAGGAACAATTTGTAGCACAAGCCATTGCATATATAAAATAAGCGCCGTACCTTTGCGCACTAATCTTTTAAATATACATTGAAGCTGATGTACGCAATTGTAGAAATCGCAGGTCAACAGACCAAAGTAGAGAACGGCAAGTTCATCTACGCTAACAAGCTTTCCGGCAATGATGGTGACGCCGTTGAGTTCGCCAATGTTCTTCTTACTGATGATAACGGAACCGTTACGTTAGGTGCTCCTTTCGTGAGCGGTGTTAAAGTGGTTGGTAAAATCCTTGGCAACGTGAAAGGCGACAAAGTGATCGTTTTCAAAAAGAAGAGAAGAAAAGGCTATAGAAAGAAGAATGGCCACCGCCAGCACTTCACGAAAGTCCTGATCGAGAGCATTGGATAAGCAGTAAGAAGAAATTAATCGTGAAATCTTTCCGGGCCCGGTTCGCTGACCCGGATTAAAGTTAAAAAACATGGCACACAAAAAAGGAGCAGGTAGTTCTAATAACGGCCGCGAGTCGCATTCCAAAAGACTCGGTGTTAAAATTTACGGTGGCCAGGATATCATCGCTGGTAACATCATAGTAAGACAGAGAGGCACTGCCCATCACCCAAGCGTGAACGTGGGCATCGGCAAAGACCACACCCTGTTCGCGCTGACGGACGGCGTGGTGCAGTTCAAAAAAGGTAAGAAAAACCGTTCTTACGTTTCTGTAGTTCCTAAAGTAGAGGCGGAAGCGTAGGTATAACAGCCAACTGCCCCGGCAGTAGCGTTACTGAGAAAGGGTTGCCAGCTGGCAACCCTTTCTTTTTTGCCATTAACCGACCGCCGTTTCCGGCGGCTTGCCTGTGTGGCGCTTCGTCGCGCATTTCCCGGCCCTCCCTCCCCTGAAATAGGAGCAAGCGGCCTAAAGCACCATTAGTACCCGGAATCCGCAAGCCGTGGAACAGGTGAAAGGAAGCATATCATAATTTAATGCAATAAAATTTCATATACTGCCCACATATCCCTAACTTGCAGCTTCTTATCAAGAAAGACCGAGGGACAGGGCCCTACGACGTCTTAGCAACCATGTAAACGCTTGGTGCTAATTCCCTTCCGGACACAATGCCCCGGAAAAGATAAGAATGTACTCCTCCCCAGGTGTCCTTCTTGATAAGCCGAACGCAGCAGACTTAAGAGAAGAAAAGGAGACACCGACCATGACAAAACATCCCATTCATAAATTGCTGAAGGAGCGTGTGCTCGTGCTGGACGGCGCGATGGGCACCATGATTCAGCGTTACCAGCTTTCAGAAGCCGATTTCCGCGGCGAGCGCTTTGCCAGCCACCCCAGCGACCTGAAAGGCAACAACGACCTGCTCTCCCTTACCCGCCCCGATATTATCAAGGCCATTCACAAAGAGTACCTGGAGGCCGGGGCCGACATCGTGGAGACGAACACCTTCAGCGGTACCCGTATCGCCATGGCCGATTACCACATGGAGGACCTGGTGTATGAGCTGAACTACGAATCATCCAGGCTGGCGCGCGAGGCGGCAGACGAAGTAACAGCCCAAAACCTGGGTAAGCCGCGCTTTGTGGCCGGCGCCATTGGCCCGACCAACCGCACCGCTTCGCTTTCCCCGGATGTGAACAACCCCGGCTACCGCGCCATCTCCTTCGACCAGTTGGTGGAAGCCTACTATGAGCAGGTGCGAGGCCTCGTGGACGGCGGCTGCGATGTGCTGCTGATAGAAACCGTATTCGACACGCTGAATTGCAAAGCGGCCCTTTATGCTGCCCAGCAATTTGTGCAGGACGGCGGCAAAGAACTGCCCATCATGGTGTCGGGCACGATTACCGATGCCAGCGGGCGGACACTTTCTGGCCAGACAGTAGAAGCGTTCTGGAATTCCATCTCCCACGCCCCGATCATCAGCATCGGGTTTAACTGTGCCCTGGGCGCGCGCCAACTGAAAACCCATATCCAGGAGCTGTCCCGCATCGCGGACGTGCATATCAGTGCTTACCCGAATGCCGGTTTGCCGAACGCCTTTGGCGGCTATGATGAGTCGGCGGATGAGATGGGCGCTATTGTGGAGGAGTACCTGCAGGAGGGCCTTGTTAATATTCTGGGTGGCTGTTGCGGCACCACCCCCGACCACATTCGCCGCATTGCGGAGCTTTCTGCCAGACATAAACCGCGCGTTGTTCCGGAACTGCCCGCCTATTCGCGCTTCAGCGGCCTGGAGCCCCTCACCATCACCCCGGAGACTTTGTTCGTGAATGTGGGGGAGCGCACCAATGTGACCGGATCGAAGAAATTTGCCCGCCTGATTGTGGAAGGCAAGTTTGAAGACGCCCTGTCGGTGGCGCAGCAGCAGGTAGAGGGCGGCGCCCAGATCATTGACGTGAACATGGACGAAGGGATGCTGGACTCCGAGGAGGCGATGACTAATTTCCTGCACCTGATTGCCTCTGAACCGGATATTTCCAAGCTGCCGATCATGATCGACTCCTCGAAATGGACGGTGCTGGAAGCGGGCCTTAAATGCGTGCAGGGCAAGTCTATCGTCAACTCCATCAGCCTGAAAGAAGGGGAGGAGAACTTTAAGGCGCAGGCCCGGAAAGTGCGCCAGTATGGTGCCGCCGCCGTGGTGATGGCCTTTGATGAGGAAGGCCAGGCCGACACCCTCGAACGCAGAGTCGAGATCTGCGGACGCGCCTACCGCATCATGACGGAGGAACTGGGCTTCCCGCCGCAGGACATCATCTTCGACCCGAATATATTAGCCATCGCCACCGGTATAGAGGAGCATAACAACTATGCGGTGGAGTACCTGGAGGCGGTGAAGTGGATCAAAGCCAACCTGCCGCACGCGCTGGTGAGCGGCGGCGTGAGCAACCTGTCGTTCTCCTTCCGGGGCAACGACCTGGTGCGCGAGGCGATGCACACCGTGTTCCTGTACTATGCCGTGCAGGCTGGTATGGACATGGGCATCGTCAACGCCGGCATGATGGGGGTGTATGACGAGATTCCGAAGGACTTGCGCGACCTGATCGAGGATGTGATCTTTAACCGCCACCCGGATGCAACGGAGCGGTTGGTAAACTATGCCGATACGATAAAAGGCAAAGGCAAAGCAGCGGCGCAGGCCGATACTGCCTGGCGCGAGGCCCCCGTGGAGGAACGCCTGAAGCATGCGCTGGTAAAAGGTATTGTCGAGTTCATCGAAGAAGACACCGAAGAAGCCCGGCAGCGGGCCACTAAAACGCTGGATGTGATCGAAGGTCCGCTGATGGCCGGTATGACGGTGGTGGGCGATCTGTTCGGCGCCGGCAAGATGTTCCTGCCGCAGGTGGTGAAGAGCGCTCGCGTGATGAAGAAGTCGGTGGCGTACCTGCTGCCGTTCATGGAGAAGGAGAAACTATCTTCCGACACGTCCAAGTCAACGGCGGGCACCATCCTGATGGCTACCGTGAAAGGTGATGTGCACGACATCGGCAAAAACATTGTGGGTGTGGTGCTGGCCTGCAACAACTACGAGGTGATCGATATGGGCGTGATGGTGCCGCTGGACAAGATCCTGGCAGAGGCCGAAGCGCAGAAAGTAGATATCATCGGTTTGAGTGGTTTGATCACGCCGTCGCTGGACGAGATGGTGTATGTGGCGCAGGAGATGGAGCGGCGCGGTCTGAAGATTCCGCTGCTCATCGGGGGGGCCACTACCTCCCGGGTGCACACAGCCGTGAAAATAGCGCCGCAGTACAGCGGGCCTGTCGTGCACGTGCACGATGCCTCCCGCAGCGTGACGGTGGTGGGCAGCCTGCTGGGCAGCAACCGCGACGAGTATGTCGCCGGGGTGAAGGCAGAGTACCAGAAACTGCGCGAAGACCACATGAACCGCACGAAAGACCGTGCTTTCGCCACCATCGAAGATGCGCGGGCCAATAAATTCAAGGTAGACTGGGCGGCCACGCAGCCAACAAAACCGAGCTTCCTGGGCAGCAAAGCCTTTGTGAATTACCCGCTTTCCGAAATCGTGCCTTATATAGACTGGACGCCTTTCTTCCACACCTGGGAGTTGAAGCGGCAGTACCCCAAGATATTGGACGATGCGGAATACGGCGTTGAGGCCCGCAAGCTGTTTGCCGACGCGCAGGAAATGCTGCAGGAGATCGTGGACAACCAACTGCTGGAGGCGCGCGCGGTGGTGGGTTTTTACCCGGCTAACGTGGAGGCAGACGATACCATTGAGGTATATACCGATGATTCACGTGGAAACGTGCTGACGGAGTTCCACACGCTGCGGCAGCAGGGCAAGAAGGGCGGCAACGTGCCGAACATGGCCTTCTCCGATTTCGTGGCTCCGAAGGAAACAGGCATCCCGGACTATATAGGTGGTTTTGTGGTGTCCACTGGTTTCGGCATCGAGAAGCTCATCGAGAAGTACGAGGCGGATCACGACGATTACCACTCCATTATGGTGAAAGCGCTGGCCGACCGCCTGGCCGAGGCCTTTGCAGAGCTGATGCACGCCAAAGTGCGCAGGGAGTTGTGGGGCTACGCACCGCAGGAGAGCCTGGGCAACGAGGAGTTGATTAAAGAGCAGTACCAGGGCATCCGCCCGGCGCCCGGCTATCCGGGTTGCCCGGACCATACCGAAAAGATCACGCTGTTCAACCTGCTGAAGGCCGAGGAGCAGACAGGCGTAATCCTGACGGAGAACCTGGCCATGTACCCGACAGCCGCTGTAAGCGGATTGTACTTCTCGCACCCTGAGTCACGCTACTTCGGATTAGGAAAGATCGGGGAAGACCAGGTGGCTGACATGGCACGTCGCAAAGGCATGGCGCTGCAGGACCTGGAGCGCTGGCTCTCGCCAAACCTGAACTACGAGCCGACGCCGCTGGCACAGCAGGCGGTGTAGATTTACTGCTATATATCCAACCACCCCTGCCCCTCCTTCTTTAAGGAGGGGAGTCTGCTGCTGCTTCCTCAAACTATGAAGACCATAGTTGAAGATAGAGCTTTAAAACAAACTCATCATCAATAACCATATATAGCCAAGCCATTGCGATAAGCAAGAAAGGAGCAGGAGTAAGAAAAACTCCCCGCCTTGGACAAGGAGGGGCCAGGGATGGTTGGACCCGGTGTTGTGAACCAACAGTTTAACAATCCAGCCATTTAACAATTAAAAAAGCATCACCCGATATAAATGAAAGTAACAGAGCATTTTAAGAACGCAGATAAAACACAGTTCACATTCGAGATATTGCCGCCCCTGAAGGGGGAGAACCTGCAGATGCTGTATGAGCACATCGACCCGCTGATGGAGTTCAAGCCGCCGTTCATCGATGTCACCTACCACCGGGAGGAGTATATATATAAGCAACGGGAGAACGGCCTGCTCGAAAAAATCAGCACGCGCAAGCGCCCGGGCACAGTGGGGATATGCGCGGCCATCCAGAACCATTACAAGGTAGACACGGTGCCGCACCTGATCTGCGGCGGCTTTAGCAAAGAAGAGACAGAGAATGCGCTCATCGACCTGCACTTCCTGGGCATCGACAACGTGCTGGTGCTGCGCGGCGACTGCGTGAAAAATGAGCCGCGCTTTGTCCCGGAGCCGGGGGGGCACAGCTATGCCACGGAGTTACTGGAGCAGGTGGTAGGCATGAACAACGGCTGCTACCTTGATGATGAGCAAATCAATACCAACGGGACAGACTTCTGCATCGGCGTGGCCGGTTACCCGGAGAAGCACTCAGATGCCCCGAATTTAAAAGCTGACCTGCGCTGGCTGAAGAAGAAGGTGGAGATGGGGGCGGATTACGTGGTGACGCAGATGTTCTTCGATAACCAGAAGTACTTTGACTTTGTGAAGCTGTGCAGGACCGAGGGCATCAACGTGCCGATCATACCGGGCCTGAAGCCCCTGACTACAAAATCCCAGCTCACCATACTCCCCGGCATTTTCCATATCGACATCCCCTGCGAACTGGCGGATGCCGTAGAGGCCTGCACCGACAACAAGGCGGCTGCGCAGGTGGGCGTGGAGTGGGCGATCCAGCAGTCGAGAGAACTGATGGATTTTGGCGTGCCGTGCCTGCACTACTACTCCATGGGCAAGTCAGGTTCGGTGCGGAAAGTAGCAGAAGCGCTTTTTTAGGAGCGAAACCCATCTGGTAAAAAGCCACAGCCGTTCAGGTTGTGGCTTTTTTGTTTCTGTTAGTCTGGAATGCTGCACACTGAAACAAGGGGAATGCTCCCTTCTCCGCAGCCCAATCCGATACGAGAACCCACCGGGGGGCAGGGTTTCGTTTACGTATCCAAAGCCAGCACTCCAAAGGTTTATATAGCTTTAGACAGCTAGCCGGATTTCCTATATAAAGCTATCCATACTATTCCGCTTATTATAGTTTATATATAAGAGGCTGTTTTGATTTAGCTGGATAAAAAAGCAGGTGCCGGCTGTTGGGTAAGAAAAGTTTGCAGACTTATGGCTT